>NZ_JBMDWJ010000319.1:0-9982 GCF_048595215.1 Siphonobacter sp. | reverse complement strand
AACCTAGCTCCTGTCCAGACCGCTGTACCTTGGACAAAAACGAAAATGGCTCCAGAAGCAAATTTGCTTTTGGAGCCATTTTCGTTTTACTGTTCTGGTGCGGACTGGGTACCCTCCACGTGTTTTATACAGGGTTTTCTGCTTTTGTCCGTGCTTTCTGTATATACTCCGATGGAGTCATATTGAACTGAGCCTTAAATACTTTGGTAAAGTAGTTCGGGTTGGCAAATCCAATCTCGTAAGCCACCTCGGCAATGTTCATATCACTTTTGTGCAAGAGCAGAGCGGCCCGTTCCAGCTTGATGGAGCGGATATACTCCACCGGTGTCATGCCCGTAAACTCAAGCAATCGGTTGTACAACGAAGCCCGGCTCATGGATAAGTGGCTACTGAGGGTTTCCACGGATAGCTGCGGATTCGCCAGGTTGTCATGTACATAGGCCAGTACCCGCTCCAAGAATCGCTCTCGTTCCGGGACAATTTCAGGATTGGGTGCCGTGATGACTACCTGTTTAGTGTACGTATCCTTAAAAACCCGGTTGAGAGCGATCAGGCTATTCATTTTTGCCTGTAACACCGCAAAATCAAAGGGTTTCGTAATGTAGTCCGTGGCCCCAGATTCCAGCCCCGACAGCGGACCATTTTCCTCCACGGCTGCGGTCAATAAAATGATCGGAATGTGCTTCGTTCGCTTATCGGCTCGCAACTTCCGCGTTAATTCCAGACCATTCATCTCGGGCATATTAATGTCACAGACAATTATATCGGGATGATGAAACAAAATCCGTTGCCAGGCCTCTTTCCCATTGGTAGCCTCGTAAAGCCGGTAAAAGGTCTTGAGATTTTCCTTGATGTAAAAACGGAAATCTTCGTCGTCTTCAACAATCAGTACCAAGGGTTGATCTGCATTTTTGGCGGATACTTCTACAGCGGGTAAATCCGCCAGCGGGTGCGTTACAGGCACTATCGTTTCGGTTACCTCCGAAATCTCCGGACTTTCCTCCCGTTTCAGCCGTAGCCGAAAGGTAAATTTGCTACCCAAGCCCACGGCACTTTCTACGTTGATTTGGCCGTCGTGCATCTTAACAAACTCTTTGACAATGGATAAACCGATTCCGGTTCCCTGATTCAGAATGGCCGGTCCCGTATCGTGCTGGAAAAAGCTTTCAAAAATCCGGCTCTGGGCTTCCAATGGAATACCAATGCCCGAATCTTTGACAGATACGCCTATACAAGCGACCTCAGGCGTGGACTCCTCCAGGCTCGCTTCAAGGTTTACGCGAATGGAACCCTTTTCCGGCGTAAACTTAAACGCATTGGATAATAAATTGAACAGAATACGTTCGACCTTATTTTCATCGAAATAGAGTATTTCCTCTTCCATTTCAGTCGAAAAGGACAAGATGATATTCTTTCGAATCGCTAGGTCATTGAATGACTGGACTACGTCTTTTAGAAAGGCTACGATCTGACCTTTCTTCAGGTGAAGCTTTAGTTCCTGTTCTTCAAGTTTTCTAAAATCGAGCAGTTGATTGACCAGGTTACTCAATCGCCGAGCATTTCGGTTAATGAGGTTTAGCTGATTGGATGCACTTTCGTCAAAATTCTGTTTCAATAATTTTTCGGCGGGGCCGACAATCAAGGAAATAGGTGTTCGAAACTCGTGACTAAGATTCGTCAAAAATTTGATTTTCATTCGATCGAATTCCCGCGAATATTCGGCCTCTTTACGCTGTTGTTCCAGCAATTGACTCGCCCGAAGTCTTTCCTGCTGAATGGCAAATTTCTGTTTTAAATTGTTGATACTCCGGCGGCGGATTAAGTACAAAATTCCGAAGATGACGAGTACGTAGAATAGGTACGCATAGATCGTTTGCCAAAAGGGCGGTGCTACTTTGATACGAACGGATGTGCCTTGGTTATTCCAGAGACCATCGTTATTCGAAGCAATCACCTGAAAGGTATACTCCCCGGGACTTAGATTCGTGTAATAAGCACTGTGTTCCTTACCCGCATTAATCCACTGATTATCAACCCCTTCAAGTTTGTATTTATACTGATTGTATTCGGGAACGGTGAAATTGAGAGCTTCGAAATTGATGGAAAAGTTTTGTTTGTAAGCCAAACGGATTTCACTGGCTGTCAGTAACGACTGCTCCAGGGGTCCATTTGGCGAGGGAACAACGGCCTGATTATCGATTTTTAATTCTGTCAGTACTACTTCGGGAATTTGGCTATTGATCTTTATATCCGATCGTTTAAAGTGATTAAACCCACTCTGCCCACCGAAGTAAAGTTCGCCCGTAGAAAGTTGTAAACCAGAGCCTAAAACAAAAGCCCCCCCCTGTAAACCATGGTGATGGGTATAGTTTTTAAAGCGTTTAGTGACCGGATTAAAACAGCTTAGGCCTTTATTGGTACTCAGCCAAAGCTCGCCGGTGGGCATTTCAATAATTTTTAGTACAACACCGTTAATCAGGCCATCACTTTCTGACAACGCCTTGAATTGCTTGCTCTGAGGACTTAGGTAAGCTAATCCGTTTCCGTTGGTTCCAACCCAAATCGTGCCTTTGGCGTCCTCTTTGATCGATAAAATATAATTACTGGGTAAGCCGCTATTTTTCTTGTTATAGAAAGTAAACGTTTTGGTTTTAGGATCATATACCGAAATACCTCCGCCAAAAGTACCCGCCCAGATTCGACCGTATTTATCTTCCTCAAACGACCGGATGTAGTTGTTGGACGGTTTGGTTCGATCGTCCGTGTAATCACTTTGAGTAACTAGTTTTTCGATCGTATTTGTTTTCAGGTTAAGGATATTAATGCCCCCACCGTTGGTACCGATCCAAAGATTTCCCTGCCGATCTTCTTTTAAACAGAAAATGTCATTTGAATTAAGATCCGTTTCGCCTTCTCCCTTCTTGAATCGAACGTAGTGTTTGGAGCCGGGCTGGTAACAAAACAATCCGTTTAAATACGTGCCAATCCACAATTGCTGATTACGCCCCATTTCCAGAGCCAGTATACTTAAATCATGTCGGTTGTTCTTTCGATCATCCGGTAATTGAATCTGTCGGAATAAATCTTTTTGTGGTAGGTACTCGTGCAAACCTCCGCCATCGGTCCCTATAAAAACGCTGTTTTGATACTCCGCAAAAGACGTAACGGTAGCTGATTTCAACCCAAAAGGATCAAAGGCATTGCTTTGCTTAAGTTTGAAATGACTCTGACTTTTATCGTACTTATTAAGTCCTCCCTGATACGTTCCTACCCAGCAAATGCCCTTATCATCCACCAGAATAGAACGAATGGATCGGCTACTCAAACTATGGGGATCCCGGCTGTCGGGGCCGTAACTAACGATGTTTTCTGTAGTTAAATCCAGCACATCTAATCCCTCGTCGGTTCCCAGCCATAGTTTGTCACTGTCATCCGCAACCATCGCATAAATGGCATTACTACTGATGGAATTTTTTCCGGTGACATACGAAAAATTTTTAAAACTATTTCCATCCGATTCCAGCTTACTTAACCCATTGTTCGTACTTACCCAAATCGCGTTACGGCTATCCTGAACAATGGCTGAAATGTAATTATGCGTTAGACTTCGGGGGTTATGTTCCTCATGGCTATAGTGCCGGATGAGGTTATAGTTTTTATCGTACAGCCATAATCCCTTATCCGTTCCTAGCCACAGTTGATGGTTCCGGTCTTCGAAGGCATACAGGGAAGTTTGTCCTTCGAAATTTTTCAGGATCTTTTGATAGGGTTTTTGAGTAATCAGTTTTTTAGTAGTAGGATCAATGATATACAAAGCTCCGTAACTGGTAACCCAGAGATTACCGGTATGATCAGCCGTGATATGCGTAATGGCGGGCTGTATTTTTCGCTTATCTCCTACTTCTTCGAACGGTATAATAGAATCGGAAAGACGATCGTAGTAACTGAGTGATCCGCCATTGGTACCAATCCATAGATCTCCGTTGGTACTTTCAAACAGCACCGTAATATGATTGACCTTTAAGCCTTTATTCTTTTCAACATCGTGCCGGTAAATTTTAAAATTCGTTCCGTCAAAACGATTGAGTCCATCTTCGGTAGCTAACCAGAGAAAGCCAAAATGATCCTTACACAAACTGTAGATGGTACTGGAAGAAAGTCCATCTTTATTGGAATAGCTCCTAAATCCCAAGGGCAATTTCTGGGCCAATAAGCCAGCAGTATTCAGGATAGCTAGTGTGAATAAAAGGAAAGTTCGTATGAATAGTTTCATGCCTACTTACAGCTATATAAGCACGGGTTTAAAGTCGAGCGTATATATGTATTGAATCGAATTTTTAAGAATGCACACCAGCTACTGAAAAATCAGAAGTCACGGAGCAGCTACGTAGAGCTACTATCAAATAAGTTCAAAAGTTACTAAACTTAATCCAGCATTTCTGCATTCCACACGGCATTCCTTCGAATCTAATCATGCATTAGTTTTGCTCTTCACGAATCAATCCTTACAACAAAGCCCACAGAAGCCGACTTTGTCGTAAGGATTGAAGGAATTTAGTGATTTCTCTATTGACCAATCAGCGTAATCTGTTCTCCCTTTCGGGTCGGAATGTCATACAGTTGGGTTGGTTTTAGAGTCAGGCCATTGCGGGGGGCTTGGGCCGAAATGACCGCCGCCGCAACTTCTTCCGTGTAATAATACGGATTGGCATTCGAGCCCGTAGCTTGATGTAACGTGAGTCCACCCGTCCCCTGCAAGGCATTGGGCGTGCGAACCCGCAGGTTTCCACCCAGCGTCGAGCGAATGACTACTTTCTTGATCTGACCTTTCTCCCACTCCATCGCCAGGACTTCAAACCCGCCTCGGGCCCTTAGGCCTCCAATACTGCCCTGGGGCCACGCATCGGGCAAGGCCGGCAATAAATGAACCGCCCCATCGGCACTTTGGAGTAGCATTTCGGTAATGCCGGACGTACAGCCAAAGTTTCCGTCGATCTGGAACGGCGGGTGGGCATCGAATAAATTAGTATAGGTACCCCCACCCCCTTTGTTAACCCCGAGCGGTGTTAATTGATTCTGGATCAGTGTATACGCATGATTTCCATCCTGAAATTTAGCCCACCAGTTGACTTTCCAACCCATACTCCAGCCCGTGGATACATCACCGCGTTGCAGAAGTGACGTCCGGGCCGCCAGGAATAGTTCGGGTGTGCGGTACGCCGAGATTTGGCTGGAAGGAAACAAGCCGTACAGGTGCGACACGTGGCGATGCTTATCCTCTGGATCGTCCACATCGTCGAGCCATTCCTGTAATTGTCCGTGTTTACCCACGTGCATCGGCGGCAGCTTTTGCCGTTTTTCTTTGAGCATCGTGACAAAATCAGCGTCCTTATGGAGGAGTTCCGCCGCTCGTATGGCCGTGCTGAATACGTCGAAGACAATCTGATTATCCATCGTAGTACCTGCGTCCACCGACGAACCGCCGTGAGCCTGGGGAGCGTTTTCGGGCGAGGTACTCGGCGTCACTACCAGCCAGTGGTACTTGGGGTGTTCCACCAAGAAATCGGCGTAAAACTGGGCCGCTCCCTTCAGAATAGGATACGCAGAAGCCAGAAATTTCTGATCGCCGTTGTACAGATAATGTTCCCAGAGGTGCTGACTCAGCCAGGCTCCACCTGCCGTCCACATGCCCCAAAAGGCTCCGTCGATGGGACCGTTGATTCGCCAGAGATCCGTATTGTGGTGAGCCATCCAGCCCCCAGCTCCGTACATGACCTTCGCCGTTTCCTGCCCTGTTTCGGCCAATTCTTGAATCATGCGAAACAAGGGTTCGTGCATTTCGGACAGGTTGGTTTTTTCGGCCGGCCAGTAATTCATCTGGGTATTGATGTTAATGGTGTACTTACTGTCCCAGGGCGGTCGCATCCGGTGATTCCAGACCCCTTGCAGGTTAGCAGGCTGGCCGCCGGGCTGGGAAGACGAAATCAGCAGATAGCGTCCGTACTGGTAGTATAGCGTCACGAGTTGTGGATCGTTCGTGAAGCGAAAGTTCTTTAGCCGTTCATCCGTGGGCTGGCTAGCCGCCTCCGTAGTACCCAGATCAAATTTCACTCGATTAAAAAACTTCTGATACGCCTCGACATGCGGCTTCCGAATCGCCGGATAGGCTTTGGCGTAGGCCTTGTTCAGATACGTCGCGGCCCGGGCATCCGCGTCACCACCCAAATCTTTGTAACTGTTGAAATTCGTAGCAATAGAAATGTACACGATAGCTTCGTTGGCTCCGTTAACTACGAGTGAAGTATCCGTACCCGAAAGGCTTCCACCCGTAGTTTTCAGGCGGGCGATGCTTTTAAATTTCACCATTCCCTTCACCCCTTCGTGATCGGAGGTAATTCCGGAAAGGGTAAGCTCCCGATTGGATGTCTGGTTGCGTTCGGCTTTCGGGTGTGGAGAAGAAAAAGAAGCGGTAAAGGATAACTTCCCCGGCTTGCTGGCGGTCAGCCGCATAACGATCACCTGGTCGGGAAAGGAAGCCAGGGTTTCTCTGGTGTAGGTAACTTCTCCAACCGTGTAGGTAGTTCGGGACACGGCCTGTTCGATATCCAGTTCCCGGGAATAGTTGGTAAACGTCGTATGGCCGTCGAAGGTAAGGTTCAGATTACCCACGGGCTGAAACATCTGTCCGTGCGACTTCTTCGTTAAAATTGATTGATTGGCTCGCTGCTCGGCTTCCTTGTGTTTGCCATCAAAAATCAGTTGCCGAATCTCGGGCAAAGCCGCTAAGGCATTGGGATTGTCATTGCGGTTGGGACTACCGCTCCAGACGGTATGTTCATTGAGTTGAATCGTTTCGGTACCCACGTTTCCGTACACCATGGCTCCCAGCCTGCCATTTCCCAGGGGCAAGGCATTTTCCCAGACGGTTCCGGAAGGTTCTTTGTACCAAAGTTTCAAGGCTGGCTTTTGCTGCGAAAAGCCCAGGGCAGGTAGCATTAATAAAAGTAGGCAGAGGTAATGTCGGATCATCATTAGCAGTATGGAATAGGTTACTATAGGTATTACGTATAAAGGTATAGGGTCATACTCCAGAATTGGGGCAAGCACCTATACATTTTCCTAAAATCGCACTAAAAAACGTAATTAGCCGTGTTATGTAGGAATGGAAGACTCTTTTTTAATACTGCAGTTAGGGCTGTTTTGCTTCCCGATTTAGCACATAGGCCATGGCTAAATAGTCATTCGATCTGAGGCTGATAAGACCCTTTTTGTTAATCACAAAGTGCGTTGGATAACCACTCAGATGTAGCTGATCCGTCAAATAGTTGTACTGGTCGGGTGCAACGGCGTAATCAAATTTAGTCTTCTTTAAAAAGGCTTCGACTTTACTTCTGGATTCCCAGCAGGGACTTACAAAAAGAATGTCTTTCCGATTTTCATACATCTTTTTTAATTCGTTCAGGGCGGGCATTTCCTGAATGCAGGGTAAACACCCTAAAAACCAGCATTTCACTACGACAATTTTACCTTTTGTATTCTGATTGGTATACCGGTTCCCTTGCATATCAACAAACGTAAAGTCAGGCAGCGGTTTCCCCTCGGCCTGAGCGTCGGCCTGTTCCATTTCGCCCCAAAACTTAAGGGTGTTTTTAATGTCTTTTTCTACCTTGGCCTCCAGGGGATACAACTGATAATAGGGCTGACCCGGCGATTGTAAGCGTAAAGGAAGATAACGACCCGTAGCGAGCTGTTTCAGAAACTGAATGCGGGAGATCGTCTGTTGGGCAGAATCCACGGCATTAAAGGTTTCATAGAGCTTTACGTGCTGTTGACGGTACTTTAAAAAACTCATCAAGTCTTTGAGAATGACGGCTGGCTTTTCTACCGGCTTTCGATGAACCGGCTGATCCTGACAAGAACTCATAAGCAACAACCCAGCCATGAGCATGAAGACAGATTTAAATCGCATAGAGCGTAGAGGTTTCGATCTAAATATATCACATTCAAACCAGATCGTAACCTTATACTCTTTAGGAATAGTCTGCTAAGTACGGATTGAATAGTACGTTTCTTTCCGTACAAATCGGTAGTTAGGAAACTCCGCAAAGGGTGTACAGCCGTCCCCTACCAACCGCATTTCGCCTAACCTGTACCAGGATATCCCTATTGGGTACCATTAGCCGAGAAAAGAGCCGCTCTACCTTTGCTGATCGATTCGATCAACTCGTCTTTCTATGGAAATAAACGCAGAAAAATCCCGGCCTAAGCACTCCGGTACCAAACCTCTTTTTACGAATCCAGGACTGGAAGCCCTGTCGCGTACGCACATTGCGGTTCCCATTTCGATCTACCTACTTAGCTCGGCTGGTTTGGGCTGGTACGCCTTTACGCATACGGCATTACAGCCGATCATGATACTGGGTTTGTTTGGGCTGGGGATACTCGTCTTTACGCTGGTGGAATACGTCACTCACCGGGGCATTTTTCACATGGATCCTACCAACGCCATCAAATCCCGGTTGCAGTATACCTTCCACGGTATTCACCATGAGTACCCGAAGGATCAGACGCGATTAGCTATGCCGCCCGCTCTGGCCGTTTTGATTGGCTCCTCTTTATTTGGCGTTACCTTTTTGCTTTTAGGGGAAGCGGCTTACGCGTTCTTTCCCGGTTTCCTGGTGGGCTACGCGGGCTATCTGTTTGTACACTTCATCGTACACGCCTATCAGCCGCCCCGCAACTTATTCAAATGGCTTTGGATCAATCACGCCATCCATCATTATAAAGATGATACGCTGAACTACGGCGTTTCGTCTCCGCTGTGGGATTACATCTTCAAAACGTATTCATCGAACGGATAAAAGCAAAAGGCCCGGAACGTTGCTCCGGGCCTTTTACGCTCTGTCTTTACCGATCCACTTTCTGGGTATCGGGCTGACCGGTCACCGTAAGCTGAAACACATCCGGACGCGAATAGTGACCCACGCAGTCAAAATCCAGCTTACTCTTGGCAAGGGTTGCAAAATCCAGCTCAGCGGTCAGCAATCCTTCCTGATTCCAAAGCGGCCCCGCGAGTATTTCTCCCATCGGTGAAAGAATCACACTGCCACCCGCACTCATGATTTCGGGCTCCTGACTCAGTTCGGCCTGGTAGCGTTCGGGGTAGTCGCTTTTACGTACAAATTGATTGCACGCCAGTACGAAACAACGTCCTTCGAGGGCAATGTGCTGCATAGTAGACTGCCAGGATTCCCGCGAATCGGCGGTGGGAGCCAAATACATTTCGACGCCTTTCTGATACAATGCCGTTCGGGCCAGGGGCATGTAGTTTTCCCAGCAAATCAGTCCACCTATTTTTCCCAGACGGGTATCGAGCGTCACTAGGGAACTACCATCGCTTTCACCCCAAATGAACCGCTCCAGTCCCGTGGGTTTGAGTTTGCGATGCTTGCCCAGAATCTTTCCGTCGCTTCCGATGTAGAGAAGCGTACAGTGCAACGATCCGCCGATGGGGTCCTTCTCCGTAATGCCCAGCCCTACCATGATTCCAGCCGCCTGTACTGCTTGCTGGATCCGTCGAATGGCCTCCGAATCGACTTCGGGACTGTTCTTCCAGTAATCCAGCCAGGTTTCCCGACCTTTTTCCGTACGACGGCCAATCATCGCCTCGAACGTAAGTCCCCTGGGATACGCCGGAAGAAAAGATTCCGGAAACAGCAGGAGTTCGCAATTCTGCTCGGCACCCTTTTTAATCCAGCTAAGGACGACTTCGACACTCCGCTCCAGGTCAAACAAAACGGGAGTAGCCTGTACTACGCCTACTTTTACTACGTTCAGCATTCCTTGCTACGTTTAGAATTACACTTCCTTTTCCCGGGTAATCAGGCGGGGATTTTCCTCGTATTCAATGCCCGAGAATAAGTAAATGTAAATCACGCGGGCTACCCTAAAGTTAAAAGGCATAGTCACCAGCATTAAGCCA
>NZ_JBMDWJ010000318.1:0-4524 GCF_048595215.1 Siphonobacter sp. | reverse complement strand
TGATAGACTGCACATCCTCATTAGACAGCTCGACATATCGCCGGATGTAGGACAATAAGGGCTGGGTGATCGTTTCAGAGAGCATAATTTTCAGGAAATATGTAACGGCGGTTTAATCAGGGGCTAAAGTAAGAAATTTTCTTAGATTTTGTACACTTAAATTGCTTACAAAAGAAGAGTTTTTACTTATTCTTTAAACATTTCATACTTGAATACTAATGAATTAACCTAAGAATACACCCTGTTCCTTAAAATAAGTTAATTTATAAGTTTCACTAGCTAAAATTTAGGGGGTAGCCTAGAAAAACGTTAATCACCTTATTTTGATAAAAGTGTAATTAAACAATCATACTGCCTTAAATGAAAAAGTAAGAACTTCCAGCAAATCACTTCATTTGCTATAAGTTCTTACTCTTCTATGCAATAATTGAGTACTAATCGTTAGGAAATGGTAATTATTTTCCCCAAATCCTCCCAGAAGTGAGGATAAGATTTTACGACTACGGAAGCATCGTCAATTTCCAAATTTGTACGCATCGCTAATGGAGCAAAAGCCATAGCCATTCGGTGATCTTCATAGGTATGAATTGAGGTACCTGGGCGATCCCAACTGGTCTGTTCGTTAGTTACAATACGGTACTTCATATTCGCTTCTTCTTCGACCAGATTTGCATCAAATTTTTGCAACTCCTGTTGAATAGCCAGTACCCGATCCGTTTCTTTTACTTTCAGACTTTCTATACCCGTAAACTCGGCCGGAATTCTTTTTACAGCGGCAATGACGGCAATGGTCTGAGCCAGATCAGGGCAATGGGTAAAATCCCAGCTAAAAGACTTTTCGGCGGGAATTTGGGTCAGGTGAAACCCACGTCCGGTGTACGTACTCTTAACCCCCAACTGTTGCATAATAGCAATAATGGCAGAATCTCCCTGTCGCGAATTTTCTTTTAACCCCAACAGTTCAACTTCCGATCCTTCGGGTCCCAGAGCCACGAGACTGTACCAGTAACTGGCGGCGGACCAATCAGACTCAACGGCGTAATCGCTCGACTGGTACGGCTGAGCGGCCACCCGAATCTGTCGGTTTTCCCAATCTGCCGTAACGTCTGCTCCAAACTGCCGCATTTGCTGGATGGTCATTTCAATGTACGGAATCGACCCAAGTTGACCCGTCAAATGCAGTGTCAGTCCTTTGGGTAAGGTGGGAGCAATCATCAGAATGGCCGAAATAAACTGGCTACTGACGTCACCCCGCATGGTCAGATCTTTCGTACCCGCGTACGAGAACCCTTCGAGCTGAAGCGGCGGATAACCTTCCTTGTTCTGATACGTGATGCGGGCTCCCAATTCCCGTAACGCCTCTACTAAAATACCAATGGGCCGTTCCTGCATCCGGGCCGTTCCGGTCATTACTTTTTGGCGGTTGGCCGCTGCATAATACGCCGTCAAAAAACGCATGGTTGTACCCGCGTCGAGTACGTCGGCTACGGGTTCATCGCGTTGCAGCAGTCGTTGCATGGTCTGGGTATCGCGAGCTTCTGACAGGTTGCTGAGCGATCCCGTTCCCCCCGCCAGAGCGTTGAGGATTAGAGCACGGTTGGACTCTGACTTGGACGCCGGTAACTGAATTTGGGCCTGAAAAGGCTGAGTGATCTTATGCAGGAAAAGCTTTTTCAAAACAGTACAGAAAATAGATCGGTGATTGCAAGGCCAAAATTATTCATTTTCGCGGGTTTTGCCCGGTTTTCTGACAAACTGATTCCCCTGCATACGAAAGAAGGGGCTACTTACCGGTAGTTTCCGGAAGTAGCCCCTCACCTATTCACTGCTTCTTTTAAAACGTTTGTAGTACTTTCAAACGATTCCGGTGACCAATTTTCATGGCTTTGTGCGTGGACTTGTAGCATAAAGCACCCAGGCCAATCAAACCGCCACTGACAATAGCCGTTGAGGAAGTCAACTCCAGCGATGATCCCTTCAATTCCCTGTTCCATACCGGACCAAAGAAATCCATGATGAAATACAACGCTCCGGCCGCGGGCAATAAGTATCCAGCTTGCGTAGCCAGCGAACTTCCTTTCATAAAGTATACTTTCCGAATGTCTGACAAACGGTATTCGGTATATTCTTGCTGATTCGTGATTTCACTAAAATCGGCAAATACGAGCGTTGAGTCGGTCACCGCGAAAATATTATCACGGATTTTTCCGCTCTGGCCTTTGGCTTTGAAAACAAATTCATCGCCCGCAAAAAATCGCTTTCTTCCTCCTGGATAATCGACAGCAATGTATCTGATCGTTTGCCGGGATGTCATGGCCCGGCCCGTTGATGAAGGAGGTTGTTGGGCGTACAAAGCGGGTGCCCAGAGTATTGCAAGTAAAAAGAGTAGCCGTTTCATGGTTTCAATTACGGATGGAGGTACAGAGCAAACGTGTTGTATTAACAAAACGTATTTCCTGCCCTACGGTTTCAGACAAAGGTATGTAATCCCTCGCTTACTCCACAGACACCTAAAGGCTGTTTAGGATTAATGAATGGAGACGCCGCCGGAAACAATAAATTTCATCACTTCCGTTGCGTTGGCTTTGACAGGCTTCACGTGCTCTTTCGGCAGGATAAATAAATGCCCCGAAAATGCGTACGATTGAGGGAAATAAACCGCTACAGAACCGGGTAAATCCCACTCCGAAAGATCGGATTGGGTTAAGAATCCCAGCCGGTATAATTCCGTGTTCGTGTCCATTTTGACGAGCACGGGCTGGTTAAATTTTTTCTTATCGCCGACGAAAGCGGAGGTTAAATCTTTCAGGGAAGAATAAATAATTCGTACCAGTGGAAGGCGATTAATAAACTCTTCAAAGAGATTAAATACCGGAATAATGACGAAGGTAGAGCCCAGAAAACCTACCAAAAAGACAATAGCCAGCACGATAACCATCCCGACGCCCCAAAGGCGAACCTGATTTTCACCCGTACCGATTCCTACGGGAATCAGTCCGTCAAGGTATAAAAATGCCTGGTATAAAATGTAGCCCGTGAAGAACAACGGAGCAATCAACAACAACCCGCGAATGAAGTAACTGACAAAGCGATTTATTATTCTTTTTTTCATGGGAGAAATAGATGGAAGGGGGAATCTATTCTACAATTCGGATTCCTCCGTCAAAGTTCATCGTTCTGCCATTTAAAATCTTACTGACTATAGAAATAAAAAAGAGCCGTACGCTTAGGGGCATACGGCTCTTTTATTTTCTATTCGTTGTAGTACCTAGAATTGGCCTAGGCTACCAGAAATGGACGTAGCGTTTAGGTTAGATAGCGAAAATCCTGACCCGCTTCCAGTTTCAGTAGCGTCTCGTACATCAGCCGAATGACTTCTTCTACATCCTGTTTGTGTACGGTTTCTACCGTCGTGTGCATGTACTTGAGCGGCAGAGAGATCAGGGCGGAAGCCGTTCCTTCAGCGGCGTAGGCAAACGAATCCGTATCGGTTCCCGTTGAGCGACTTACGGCCTGCCGCTGAAACGCAATTTGCTTTTCTTCGGCTACTCCGATTAGGAAGTCCAGCAGGTTATTCTGTACGGCCGGACCGTAGCACAACACGGGACCACCTCCGCATTTCAAGTCTCCCTGTTCTTTCTTGTCGTACCGGGGTGACGTAGTATCGTGAGTAACATCGGTACAGATGGCCACGTCCGCTTTCAGGCGACGAGCAATCATCTCAGCTCCCCGAAGACCGATTTCTTCCTGTACGGCATTGACTACATAAAGCGTAAACGGTAGGGAAACGTTATTTTCCTTCAGCATACGGGCCACTTCGGCAATCATGAAGCCGCCGATCCGGTTATCCAACGCCCGTCCTACGTAATACCGATCGTTGAGTTCCGTCAGCTCGTCTTCGAAGGTTACGACACAACCGACGTGAACGCCCTTTTCCTCCAGCTCTTTCTTGGTAGCTCCGCAGTCAATCGTCAGGTCCGTTACTTTGGGAGCGGTATCCTTTGCCAGATCGCGTACGTGAATGGCAGGCCAGCCGAAGATGCCTTTGACGATTCCCTTTTTGGTGTGAATATGAACACGCTTGGACGGAGCAATCACGGCATCCGAACCACCATTCCGACGGACGTAGATGTACCCGTCATCGGAAATGTAATTAACGAACCAGGAAATTTCATCCGAGTGGGCTTCGATCACCACCTTGTACGGTTGGCCGGGATTAATGATTCCTACTACGGTGCCGTAGGTATCGACGATGTAGTCGTCAATATAGGGTTTAAGATAATCTAGCCAAATCCGTTGTCCTGCGGCTTCAAAGCCCGTTGGAGAAGGGTTATTGAGGTATTGATAGAGAAAGGTTTTGCTACTTTCGGTCATAATAGAAAGGAAATGATAATGATGTGTAGGCACTAAGAACGAAAAAACCGATAGGATTACGCATCTTTCGTTCGCTAAGTGGTACTAAAAATCCGGGCCGTTTACCTTCCTTTACGCAGTTCGTCCAGCCATTCTTTCAGTTCTACCCAA
>NZ_JBMDWJ010000317.1:0-3088 GCF_048595215.1 Siphonobacter sp. | reverse complement strand
TGCGGGAAGTAATGCGGCCAATGCTTCAGAGGCCGATCGTCAGTTGTACGACATTCTCTTACAAGCCAATGCGACCCGAGCCCAATTTTTCGCCAATGCTATCGATACGGAGACCAAAGGAATAGATGCCGTATTGACCTACAGCGAGCGACTGGGGAGGGGAACCTTTCGGGCGGATTTAGCGGGTTCTTTCTTCCAGACCCGGCAGGTTGGTGCGGTAAAAGCCTCGGAATTACTGCAGGGCAAAGAGGATATATACTTCAGTAACGCCAGCCGGATTTATCTGGAACGAGCCATCCCCAACAAAAAAGTGAACCTGACGCTCACGTACAATTGGGGTAAGTTCAACGTCTTTTTGCGGAATAATTACTTTGGTGGCGTAACTGAAGCTGTCAATGCCATCGAGCGGCAGCAGTACTATACGCCTAAAGTCATTACGGACATTGGTTTAGGCTACTCGATTGCCAAACCCGTCCGGATCACGATCGGGTCAAACAACCTGTTTGATGTATATCCTGATCGTATGACCGTCGCGGCGAACTCCAACAGTGGTCAGTTTCTGTATTCGCGTACGGCCAATCAGTTTGGTTTCAACGGTCGTTATGTCTTTGGCCGGGTAGAGATCAATCTGTAACGAAGATTTGAATCCTGCTTTGTAAACTCCTTGTCTTTGTGGGTTTATAAAGCAGGATTTTTATTTTATATCTGCTTGATGTTACCCCGCATTGCATACGGGGTCAATAATGTTGAACCACGCAGGGCAACTTACGGCAACCGATTTACCGACAATACAAAACTCTGCAAATCCTGATTCAACGAACGAATGCTGGATTGCAACTGATTGAGCAAATCGGCCCGATCGTGCAGATCATCGGCTTTGTACTTACCACCCTTGCCAAACAGTAAATTTTGTTTCCGGCCTTCCGTTTCACCATCAAACTGTAACGTCAGCCAGCGATCGCGAATGGAGTGAATGATGCCTTGTTTGTGCTCGTTACTAAAGCTCTTTTCGTTCAGCATGTACCAGATGAAAGGCGTATAGATGCTGGATTGCTGGGGGACCTCCCAGATGTCTTTCAGTACATTTCTCGGATGATTAAAGGGTACTTTCCGACCCTTAATCAAGCTACTGCCCCCCAGTCCTCCACTCAACAAACCGCCTACCAGACCTACAACGTTTTGCGTAGCATTAGATGAAATACTAACGGTAGCGATGGTTGTAACGGCCCCCACGGCAATAGAAGCTACGGTGAGAATGTCGTTGCGGTTGTTGGCTCGTTCATCCAGGTACGAAGCCAGCTGATCGGCCCGTTCGCCTTCACAATCCAGCTCAGCCGAGAAAGAACTCAGTTCGGTAGTAACGAGTAAGAGCCGATTCTGTAATTCATTTTTGATGTGCAGGCGTTCAACTTTTCCCGCTAAAGAAGTATCGGATTGATTATGAATCAGTTTGTGCAAAAAAGATAAGGTTCCCGTCGCGTTAGCTATCAAAATATCGTGGTCCGAGAAATAGGATTTTAACTCCGTTGCTTGGCTCAAAAGAGAATCCGTATTGGCACTTGGAACATGGGTATTTTTAAGGTTGAAAGCTGGAGTACAATAACTAGATCGCACGGATGAGTGAAACCGTGAACAGCCGGTTGTAAGAAAGAATATTCCTAAAAAAAGTACAATAAAAATGGTTTTCATACGTAAGGTTATTCAGGTTGAAGGAGCTAAGAATTAGCTGCGTTTGTGCGACGTATATACATATTTCTCGGGTGGAATACCTCTATTAAGCGACGTTCTTAAAGGAAGAATCAAAAGTGAGAAATGAATTAGATTAAAATGTACATTAAAATAATTTAATTCTTATTAAAGGCAAAAAAATAGTGATTTATCAGACCTGAAAATACATTTGCTTCGTTTGTTACTCACCCCATTTATGAAATCTATCAAAGCATTCTTTTCAAAAGAAGGAACGGTGCTTCTGAGTTTTTTGCTGCTTGGCGGAATTATTGGTGTGCAGCATATTTTTGAAGGACCCAAATCCTATAACAACTACCTGATTTTTAGGCAGTCTTTCCTGCACGTACTGGCTGGTACGAATCCCTACGTCGAGTATCCTTCTGAGTACTTCGACATTTTTCTGTACCATCCCAGTTTTACGCTGTTCTTCAGTCCGTTTTCCTATCTGCCAATCTGGATTGGTTTAATCATCTGGACTGTAATCAGTTCCTACGTACTCTTTTACGCGATTCGTTCGCTCCCCATTACGCATTCGCAAAAGCTATTTTGCTGGTGGTTTGTTTTCATTGAGCTCAGTTTTGCTCTGCACTACCAGCAAACCAATCCGCTCATTACGGCACTAGGGCTGCTGACCTTTTCAAATCTGGAAAACGGAAAAACGGGTAGGGCAGCTTTGTTTCCGCTGTTGGCCTTCTGTATCAAGGGCTACGGGCTCATTTTCGCGGCTCTGTTTGTCTTTTATCCCCGACCCGGTCGGTACATCGCTAGTTCAATAGGCTGGTTTTTGTTATTAAACCTCCTGCCGCTTCCGTTACTGGCCTGGGATCGATTTCTGGAAGTGTATCAGCAATGGATTGCCTGTTTGCAAGCGGATTATAAAGTAAACTATGGCTTTTCAATCATGGGTTTGCTGAAGCTAATCTGGCCCGCGTTTGAGGCCGTTAGCACCGTACAGATCGTGGGTTTATTGCTACTGGCGGCAACCTGGAGTATCTACTGGCTGAAATCACGGGTTCAACCCTTGAATCTAACGACCCGTTTAAGCTTACTAGCTTATGTACTGCTCTGGGTAATCCTATTCAATCACGCGGCCGAAGCTCAAACGTATATCATTGCCGTTCAAGGTGCGGCCCTGTACATTTTACTTGAAAAAGAACGGTATTCCCGTTGGGCGACTGTCTGCACGCTACTGGTATTTTTTCTGACTGTTCTCTCGGCTTCCGACGTTTATCCGCCCCTGTGGCGAAGAGCATTCTTCTACCCTTATCTTATTAAGGTGATCCCCTGCACGCTGGTCTGGTTTGTTTTACAATTTGAATTAATTAGTCGTGGGCTTCAACAACGTAAGCACCGAATCTCA
>NZ_JBMDWJ010000316.1:0-62383 GCF_048595215.1 Siphonobacter sp. | reverse complement strand
TAAAGACAAAAAAAACCTTTACAACTACATAAAAAACTTATTTTAATACCTTAATGGGGGTGAATAACCCGCGTAACTTCTGCAACTGTAAAAAAAAACGACGGTCTATGAGCTATCCGATTATTTCACGGAAGAGTTTTTTGAGACGAAGAAAGTCGTATACGTACCGTTCTAGCACTACATTTTTAGGCAACGTACTGAACCAGAAGCATTACCCTCTACTTTTGTAGGGCAAACATCCTCATTACAAACAAACAACAGAATAGTATGGGTAGCTACGTAAACAATCACCTGATCAAAGACGAGCAGGTTGTGTTTGAAACCACTTATCACTGGACTATTTTCTTTACCTGGGCTTCGTTATTTACACTTACTATTGCAGCCTGGATCAAGCGTTCGTCCGACGAATTTGTGATTACCAACAAACGACTGATCATTAAAACGGGTTTCATCTCTCGCGAAACGATTGAGTTAAACCTGAACAAAGTAGAAAGCATTCAGGTCGATCAAAGCATCTGGGGTCGGATGCTAGGCTTCGGAACGGTTTCAATTCACGGTACGGGAGAAACCCGCCAGGTTTTCACGCGAATCAGTGATCCTCTGGAGTTTAGAAGAAAATACCAGGAGCAGTACGACCAGTACACGCACGCTCGCGGAACATTTAATTAATTTTTTTTCACAAAATACTTGCGTTCGGCTGTTTGATGCCTTAGTTTTGCACTCGCTTTCAACGCAGTCCCGAATAGCTCAGTCGGTTAGAGCATCTGACTGTTAATCAGAGGGTCGCTGGTTCGAGCCCAGCTTCGGGAGCTTCAAAGTCAGCCACTTACGTTCACACGTAAGTGGCTTTTTGCTTTATTGGCCTAACATCCGATTGTAAGAGCTAACTGCGAAGGGAGAAGAGTCGGAAACTTTTCATCAAAATACGCCAGACACCTACTGACAGAAAAGTCATTCTGCCACATCCTTTACTTCAAAAGAGATTTTGTTCGCCGCTACCTCTCATTTTTGCCATCATTATGCCCGTCCTGTGCCAATCACATAACGCTTACTAGGCTACCTTCATAACCTCTGTTTCAAGATAGTCTTCCCTTACTCCCGTACTGAGATAGTACCTCCGCAGAGTCGTTTTTCTTTTGGCGGAAGTGACTTTGGTAGTAGTGCCAAAGACCGCTGTTACTCTAGTGAGTCGAGTAACATTGATTAAAGACCTTCTAGCTATCTGACTTAGGTCTACTCTACAAATAGGTTTTAAGCGAGAAGGTGGAAAAGTACCAGGTTTTCGGGTAGGGGCGTGCGAATACACACGTCGACTAAACTAGTACTTTATAAGATCGTCTCTGCAGCAGGTAATTTCAAAGCCAGCCTTCCTATTGAAAAAGAACCTATGATAGCTAGCGGAGCTACAATCAAAAGCTTCAGCATGGGCTCCATGGGAACTTCAGCCAATAATAGGGACAATCCAATGACCATGAGGGGATGCAAAATATACGTACTATATGTACTGCGAGCGAGCATGTTTAAGAACGTACTCTTTACATTCCAATGGTACTTGCTGTAACTTAACAGAGCTACGCAAATGGAAAGCCCAGTGATCTGTTCCCATAAGCATAACACGAGTGATTGTCCGTTAAGTCCACCGTTAAAATTAGACATTGACAAGCCTAGTTTCGTAGTCACTACAAATAGCAAAGGAAATACAATGACAATACATGCTAGGGCTATTCTAAAGAATTGCTTCCCAGTTGGGCGTGAGAGCTGATCTAGCCAGTGGTTTTGTTGAGCTACGATGCCTACTGCAAATAAGGCCACATATTGCGGAAAGTAACAAAGTTGAAAGCCAAGGGGGCTGAGTACCCAGCCCACAGGAAAGACTAATCGAACGATGAAACTGATCAGGCCAACACTCACAGCGAACCAAAGAATAGTTATTGTAGAAGGTAGCTTCCTTGTGTACTGAAGCGAGAACCGAAGCCGAAACACGACATACATTACATTAAACAATAGCAAAGCAGCTACAAACCACAATACGCCCGGATCGATCCAATTATCATAACCCGCTATAAACTGGCGAAATGTGGCCTGCTGATGGTGCCCGTAACGATACACGAGAAAATTCATCACCGGCGAAAGAATAAGCGAATAGAAAACCAGCGGGATGCCTAAACGCTTCAGGCGATCCAGCACAAACTTTTGGGCTCCTTTTCTTTGGTAAGACGGTTCAATAAAGTAGGAAGAGAGCAGAAAAAATAGACCCATGAAAAAGGATTGGTTCGTTGCGACAAATAGGGTCAGTCCCACTTTAGCCCAAACCTGAGTCGTCGGTTGCTGGTAATACCATCCGCCGGGAGCACCATAGGTAATGGCAATATGGTGCAGAATGACTAGGGCCGTTAGAAGTACCTTGTCGTAATCCAGGTAATAAATTTTTGACGGAATCTTCCCTACCGATAGAGAAGTAGCATCTGATGGCATAAAAAGAGAAAATAGATTAGGTCTCTAAATGTTTTAACTACACAAGCCTTAAGCTCTAACACATGCTCAATATTGCCATAAAGAGTCATAATAACTGCTTTTACGATTCCGTACTTCGGGGTTTGTCTTCCCTCAGTTATAGTTAGATGAGCTATCTTACTCCTATTTCGCATAGCCCTATTAGCCTATCTTCCATAAGGGTCAATAGAGTTAGCGGGACTTTCATACCACTTCAACCGCCTGATTATAAGCAAAAAACACTGTAAATGACCTTACAGACAGAAAAATAATCTGGTCATCGGCAAACCGTTCCCTTACCAGAATACGTACTTATCTATTGCCAATAAACCGGCAATTTTACATCACTGAATCGGTCAGAAGAGTGGCGGCTTTGACGACCGATGACGTCTACTAAGGCCTACCTGCGACGGTAGACAGGTCTTTGTAAAGCCCATCTGCGACGGTAGATGGGCTTTTTGATTGAGCTAATACCCTAACAGTTATCCATGAATGAAGCGAATGGCTCCTTGGCTATAGTCATCTTATTAGACCTTAGCTGGCACCGGTAGGCTATAAGAAAGAGAGCTTGCTGATACTAAAAATTGAGTCTACTACTAGCCCAAAAGCTTATTAGTTTACTACCTTGGTAGAAACCAAAGTTACCTTCACGTCTGTTACTAAAGTGTTCCTAACCTCTACTTTTTGTATGAAAATACTATTACTAGGAGCCACTGGTCGAACCGGAAGGGAGGTCCTCAGTCAAGCTCTGGACGCAGGAATTTCAGTCAATGTAGTAGTGAGGAATCAACGAAAACTTAAGCTGGTTCATTCCGCTCTTACCGTATTTGAAAGCGAAGTTCTTGATCGGGAAGTTCTTAGGAATGCCATGCAAGATTGTGACGCGGTGCTAAGTACCCTTAATATTTCAAGATACTCTGATTTCCCCTGGAGTTCTTTACGAACCCCTGAGGCTTTCTTATCTAACACGATCCAAAAGGTTCTTGTGATTGCCGCTGCCTTAAACCTGAAAAGGATAATTGTCATTAGTGCATGGGGCGTCCATGAAACGCGGCAAGACATTCCGTTCTGGTTCCGCTGGTTGATTGATCGAAGTAACATCGGTGCAGGCTACCGGGACCACGAGCGACAGGAAATTCTTTTGAAAGCTTCTTCTTTAGACTGGACTGCCATACGGCCCGTGGGTTTGACTAACTTTAAAAGGGAAAAGCTCATCCGCACTACCGTTAACGACAATAAGCCCAAACCGGGTTTGTTAATCAGTCGATCGAACGTGGCTCGTTTTATGCTTCAAGTCTATCGCACTCATAGCTTTGTTCGTCAAGCAGTTATTATATCTGAAGCTTAGATAAGTACAAAAGATATCTCGTAAACGACTTCTGCTTATTTTACTGGTATTTGCTCTATTGACCCTCGGCAAAAGCACGTATGATGAAGAAATGCTAGTTGAAATTGAAAGTCTTTTGGGAACATCTTTTACAGACTCCCATGATTCCAGTACAGGTCAGTAACCCATGGTCCCTCCAGTTTCTTTGGCGGTTGTACTAGATGTTATACAACCTTACAACTACGCATGAATAGCCTTTTTCCTCATCGACTGATAAGCTATTAGATGAATGGTTTTCCTGCATCTATCTAGTCCTTAACTTGCGGTGTATAACCCTACACCGTCATGATTGAACCACTACTTTTAGAACGCATCCTTGTGTCGTTGGCTAATACTCAGTCGTCTTCACTTTTAACGTTCAGATTACTTTTAGAAGATAAGCCTGAAGACACCAAGAGGACCTATTACGCCCTGCACAAAGTAGAAACCTTAGAAAATGCTATTATACTTCTTGGCTCTTTGAATCACGACTACGAGCAATTACAAACGGCCTTACTGGAAGCCCAGAAAGAGTATCAGGCCGTCCTTGAAGAAATCAACAACCGCCCTACTCAACTAAGTTAACCCGCACCGCTATGCGTAAAGCTTTACTAGTGTTACTAATCGCATGTCTTACTCTGTTTCCTAGCTATCTAATATGTAACTCCTAGATAGTACCCAAACTGTTACTACCGCCAAATCCTTTGATGAAGCTTGGGATGCTTAGTTGAGTACCCAATCAATTAAGCATCCTGATTTAGGAAGTTGAAAAGGCTATCGGCGAGTGAGTGGAAGGGGAGAGAAGCGTTGGGAAAATTTATCAAACGTTACGGAAGAGGTACTGACAGACGTCTGGTGTCATCGTTTACAACAGAGCAGATTTATGTTTGAAGAGTACTTGCGTCACTTCTGAGGATTGCAAAGCGAACCCGTAAACGAAAAAAGCCCGGTATTCTTCGAGCTTCCTTCGTTTTCTTACCTTCATCCTGGTACTACTCAGGTCAGGGCTGATTCTCTTCAGAGGCCTGGCCTTTTTCTAGGCCCTGTATCTGTAAATAGGCGTTCAAATAATTGCGTAGGTGGATGATTTGAGGCATTTCCAGATGTGCTACGATTTCACCGCTGATTTCGTCTTCCTCTTCCCGATTCACGATAAGGCTTAAGGTCAATCCGGCATCAGTAGACAATTCAAAGTCTTCTACTTGAACCTCCACGAAGTCTACTTCACTGGGCACCCCTTCGAGGCCAGGCTCAAAAATAGTCAAGGAGCCTGCATCACAGGCCAGATTTAAACGTCCCATTGAGGTATTGTTTAGTTATACGCTCTCAAAGATAGAACTAGATAAGCCCTGCTATACTACGCTTGATTCTCATTCTGAAATGCTTCACTTTCAAAAAGGTTTTTTTCTATAGAGTCCTTCGCGTGTTACGTAGCCTAGTAACGCGAATACTCACTACCTCCATAGGTTGTACGAATAGAATTATCTAGTTCTAAGCAATATTGGAATTTTGTCTTTTCGTCAATTCGGAAACAACCTTCCTCGATTTGGAAACATCTGGTATCTTTTTACAGCACAACTTTGCATGATCAACGAAAAATCATGCGAAAAACAAGTTTTAGTACTGGTCCTTCATCAGGGGTAGAAAAGCTACCGCTAGCTTATTTCAGGCAGGTCATTGCTGCCATACGTAAGATCGAGCAATTAGTTATTCGGTAAACTTGTCAATGATGCAGCTCATCGAATCCATTTCTGAATTTCACCGGTTGCTTTCGCTCCCGGCCCCCTTGCATCCCCTGGTCAGTGTGATCAACATCAACGATGTAAAGCATTTGGACAGCACCGTTTGGGCCCGGTTTGCTGCTAATTTTTATTTGGTTTCCATCAAACATGAGGTGAAAGTCAAACTAAAATACGGGCAACAGTACTATGATTTCGATAAAGGGATCATGAGCTTTTCTTCTCCCAAGCAGGTGCAGGCGGTTGAACGCGATGCATTGAACACGACGATTCAGGATTTGGGAAGTGGTTGGATGCTACTCTTTCATCCCGATTTTCTATACGGGCATTCGCTGGGCAGTACCATCAAAGGGTATGGCTACTTTTCCTATGAATTCAATGAGGCCCTGCATCTTTCCGAAAAGGAAGAGCAGACCATCACTGAGCTCTTCGCGAAAATTGAAAGTGAATACCAATTTATCGACGCCCATACTCAGAACATTATCTTAACGCAGATTGAACTGCTATTGCAATACTGTGAACGCTATTACCAAAGACAATTCATTACCCGCAAAAAGGCCAGTAACGCCTTGTTGGTTCAGTTCGAAAAGATCGTAAACCAGTACTTCGATTCAAATACTGCCATTGATCACGGATTGCCGACCCTGGAGGATATAGCGTCGCAGTTAAACATTTCGCCTCGGTATATGAGCGATATGCTGCGTACCTTAACTGGCCAGAGTGCCCAGCAGCACATTCAGGAAGTGGTGATTGAAAAGGCAAAAGAGAAACTCTCGACCACCGGCCTTTCCGTTGCCGAGATAGCCTATGAACTAGGTTTTGAGCGGCCCCAGTCCTTCAATAAGTTATTTAAAAATAAAACGAACCAGACTCCGCTGGAATTCCGGGGCAGTTTTAATTAACATCCTACCCGTCAGCTTTTTGCTGGCCTACCATCAATACTTTCATGAAAAAGTGGACCACAGATAATATCCCGGATCTGTCCGGGAAGACTATCCTCGTTACCGGAGCCAATTCGGGGCTCGGCTTCGAAACCAGTCTAGTATTGGCCGAAAAGGGAGCTTCTATCATCATGGCCTGTCGCAACCAGCAAAAGGCAGAGGAAGCAAAAAAACGGGTGATCGGCATCGTCCCGGCTGCCCGAATCACGCTGGTTAGATTGGACCTTGCGGACCTGGATTCGGTCAGAACCTGTGCGGAAGCCGTTATTAAAATGAATCCCAGGCTGGATGTGCTCATCAACAACGCTGGAGTGATGGCCACGCCTTACTCCCAAACAAAGCAAGGATTTGAATTGCAATTTGGAAGCAATTATTTGGGACACTTCGCGTTGACCGGCTTGCTATTACCACTGCTGCTGGTAACGCCCAGTTCCCGGATCGTCTCCCTATCCAGCTCAGCCGCTAACTACGCAAAGTTCGATTTTGACGATATCATGACTGAGCGTAAAAAATACAAGCCTTACCAGGCGTACGGTCAGGCAAAGCTGGCTAATCTGGTTTTCGCCTTAGAACTGGCACGAAAGCTAGAGGCGTCCCGGTCTGAGACCATCGCTGTCGCCGTTCACCCGGGCGTATCACCGACTAACCTGCAGCGGACCAGCGGCTTTCTAACTGAAAAAATCATCACGCCTTTGATTTCGCAATCTGCCGACAAAGCCGCTTTACCTTCCCTGCTTGCAGCAACAGACTCTGCCGTAGCGAACGGGAGTTACTGGGGTCCTTCGGGATTTATGGAGCTTAAGGGCTTGCCTGGACCGGCAGTCATTCCTAAACAGGCAAAAGATTTAATAGCGGCACGCAGGTTATGGGAGCTGGGGGAACGCTTGACTGGGGTTAAGTACTCGTTTTAACCCAACCTATAATTGCGACCTGCACAGATTAATGCATGCGGGAATTAGCCATATCATTATCCTAGTGAATAATTGCGTTATAAGTTATCGCTCTTCTTAATTATTTCATGGGCAACTTTTAAAATTTATGAAGTGTAGTACCGCAAGCCGTTAGCGTAAATTATTGGTGAGATTAAACATTTGTCATAGGTTTGCCCCAAAACTTACCTATGAAATGGATTACCCGTGAACGGCCCAAAATCGATCGTTTAGCCTGCCCCTGGCTCATTCGCCGATTCATCGACCCAGAAGCTGAATTTCTTTTTGCTGCTGAATCCGAGGTACTTTCGATGGCTTCAACGTTGGATGCCATTCCCTTTGATGTCCCCGGGGCGGAGTATACGCATTATGAACGATTCTGCACGTTTGACTATATCCTTAAAAAACATCAGCTCACGGACCCCGCACTTTCCCGCATGGCTCCCATTATTCGCGGTGCTGATACGGATGATCATTCCCTAGCCAGTCAATCTCCGGGGCTATGGGCTATATCCGCTGGTCTGGCTTTCAATATCCCTGACGATCAAGCGTTACTCGCTCAGGGCTTTATTCTTTACGATGCATTATATACCTGGGCTAGTCAGCTCTACCAGCAGAAGCATATTCAAACCCCAGCGGAAAAGCTCTTACTGGAGATTTATCATACCTATCTGGATCATCAGAAGAAGACCAAAGTACCCGA
Source organism: Siphonobacter sp. (assembly GCF_048595215.1). Lineage (NCBI taxonomy): Bacteria > Pseudomonadati > Bacteroidota > Cytophagia > Cytophagales > Cytophagaceae > Siphonobacter > Siphonobacter sp. Next base: position 54,212 of record NZ_JBMDWJ010000316.1, on the reverse strand, counting down.
TTGGGTACATGAGTTAAGAAATTTGATTGATAACAAGCTGGATTCTACGCTTACGCTGCAGGCGTTAGCCGAAAACGTGAACGTCAATCCGAGTTATCTCTCCCGTGAATTTTCCCGTTATTTTGAAAATACCTCCTTTACCGAGTATTTGCAACAACAACGCATTGATAAAGCTCTGCATCTGCTTCGCTCTAGTACCTATTCCCTTTCCGAGATTGCTTATCTAACCGGATTTTCCGACCAGAGTCACTTTACCCGAGTTTTTAAAAAGTATATGGACGTAACGCCTAACCAATTCAGAAAAAAGCAGGCTAAAAAGTAAAGCTGGTTCCAAAGCACATACGCGTTCTATTTTAGCTTCAGTAGGAGGCTTAATCTTGCAGGGTAACGCTATTAAAACCCGTTGCCTGCTCATGCTATCTACTTACGTTTTCAAGCGAAGCCTGTCTTCGATTCTACGATTGCTCTTACTCGTGAAACTTATCTTACTTTTAGAAGGTCTGGCTTTGGGCCAATCTACCGAGCCTGCTAAAGTTACCGGGTACGTGGGCGTGCTGCACCCGATTGTCAGTTTCAGCGAAGGTCAGGTGACGCCTAATTTTAAAACTTATTATCAGGTAGGCTTTCCCATGGGACTTAATCTCTGGAAGAGTGAGAAAGTAGGCTTTTCTGCGGAGTTTGTACCCTTCATCCGGGCTGAATCCGGCGGGAGCCGAATGTCTAATTTCCTTTTTCATCCGGGAGCGTTGCTGCGTTTCCCCAAAGGCTATGTAATGGCCCTACGAGCAGCCTTTGAAACGTCGGGCCGGTATGGTTTCACTCCTGTTCTCTCCAAGACGGTTATAAAGAAAGAACATCACGGCTACTTTGTAGCCGTGCCTTTGGCCCTACGTTTTGGGAACAGTCACGGAGCGGCCTTCACACCCGGCTTCCAGTTTGGGATTAACTTTTAGGAGTTATTCTTCGTACCTGATAAGGTCTTTTTATGAAACCTGGCCTGCTGTCCTATCTACTTGCAGTTCCCCATTGCGTATAGTTATCGACTCTACTCGAGCGAAGCCGGGATTTTGTAGCTTTAGGCCCTCTAATCCATTGCCTTATCCAATGTTTCGTTTACGACATACCGTTCTCTTATTAGTATCTCTTTCGTTGTTTAGCTGCCAAAAAGATACTGGTTCTACCGTTAAGATAAATTATGATAAAGAAATGCCGGCTGACTTTTCCTTCGTGCTACAAAAGTTCTTGATCGCTATGACTTAGATCAGGGCACTTTCACCAAATCATACTCGGATAGAGCAGATTCGACCGTGATGATTTCTATGTCATGGAAGGAAAAAGAGGCTTTTTATCGGACCTTTTGTCAAGCTGACTTCTTGAACTTCCCCAATGAATTTAAATGTATTGAAGCGGCTACTCAACCTAATTTCCCAATAGAATTAACTATTACTTATAAAGGATCGGTAAAAAAGTCCACTTTTTGGATGATTGCAGCTATAGTCCTTTGGAACAAGAAAAAATCAAACACTTTAAAGAACTAACTTTCCAGGTTTGGCAATGGTTAGATCGCCAAAAAGCAGTAAAAGCGATGCCTCAAAGGAATACTAGGTTGTTTATGTAAGCAGATAGGCTGCAAAATCAATCGCCTTAAACTAGCGGGCAGGGTTTGCCAAGTACCCTTTAACGCTCGAAGGTATACACTACTTGAGTAGCCGTTTATTGACACGGTTGCAAAGAAGCTGATTCACTAACAATTAACGGACTGAGACCGATATTCATTGGACAGTATTCAATAGCCTCCGCATTTTCCCGCTTCTCTCGTACAGAATCGTAATGATACGTCAAATAGAAGATAGTATCGGTCTTTTTGAATTCGTCTGGAAGATCAAGCACTGCGGCTCCATAAACCATATCACCTCTTTCGGGATACGGATTGGGAAGGCCCGGCTGAGGTTCGAGAAAGGCAACTATTGAAGCCTTGACCGGACAGTAGGGTAGCTTATACTGCACGGCTACACACCTACTAGGGCCGCGAACTTCCGCTTTATCTTTTGAACAAGTGAATAGAGTAAAGACTAGCAGGCCAACGAGCCAAACGGCAGTTTTCATAGGTACAGAGTGATTGGTTAGCGTATAAGCCCTAGAGTTGCTTTAAAAGTTGAAAGAACCCTTTTAAAGCAACACCGTTACATGCAGGCTTTGAAAGCCTGCATGTAACGGTCAGAGTAATTCTCCCAGAATAGCTGTACTCGCCCTGATCCTTACTTGGATTTAGCAAAATGATCATAGGCCAACTTAGCAATGTCGGCTATGATTTGCTCATTCTTGTCAATGCCTTCCGTTGAGTTTGCGACGAATACGCTAATGACGATGTGCTTGCCGTTGGGCAAGGCAATAAAGCCGACATCATTAACGGCACCCATCATTCCTTCCTTGTTCGTACCCGAGGTACCCGTCTTGTGAGTCACTAAGGTACCCGCAGGCAGTAATTTCTTGAGTCGATTTTCACCCGTAACCGTTCCGGTCATTACTTTCCATAAGAAATCATGACTAGGCTTCGAAAGAATTTTTTGCTGATAAAATAACTTCAGCAGATCGAGCATCGCTGCCGGTGTGGTCCAGTTAGTATACTGAACGTCCCAGTTTCCCTTCGCCTGCATGGTTTCTTCCGTCTCCCGAATAGCCACTTCTTTAATACCCAACTGGTGAATAAAGGTGTTGACCTGCGTGGGTCCACCCAGCAGCCTAAAGAGGTAATCGCAGGCACTACCGTCACTCTCGGCGACCATGTAGCGGATGATCTCAGACAAGGGCAAATCCATGTCACCGTTCGGGTGATCTTCTCCCATCGGACTGTGCAAACCGGGTACGATGTCACTCTTTTTTACGTGCATCTTTTGATCAAGCTTGAATCGTCCTTTATCGACTTCCTTGAGTACAGTTAATGCCACATGAAACTTATACACACTCTGCATTGGCAGGTGTTTGTCGCCATTCAGGAGGATGGTCTGTTTGGTATCAAAATCGTAGATACCCACTCCAACGGTTGCTTTTTTGCTTTGGAGGAGTTGCTCAATTTGGGTTCGCAAGGGCTTGACCTGGGCCTGCAGTCGTGACAGCGTAAAAACTAGGCTAAAAACTAGGAAGGGGATTCGCATGAGCGTAATGAATGGAGAGAGAAAATGAATGGAAAGAGAATTCGACTGAAAAGATAAATTATTTACATCTAAAATTCCTGCAAATACGATAACTAGCAGTAGATAATCAGAGGGGTGAGCCTCCTTGTTCAGCAGGCCTACGTCATGCCGTCTAGCGGTTTCTTTTTATCGTCTTTGTTGATCTTTTAACGCGTAGGCATAGGTCCAAAGATCCTCGTAGATTCCGAAGTAGTACTTGAACAGAGCTTTGTCGGTTAGGGTCGTATTACTAAAAAGAATGACGGCTACCTCTTTGGTCAAATCTGCCAGCATTTCTGTTTTTACACCGGGATCCGTACCACCATGGCCAATTTTTGTGGCTTTATCTTTGGTAGCCCAAAATATTCCGGAATTTAGTCTACTCAGGTCCACATTGACGGGCTTATTTTCCGCGTAAACTGGTAGCGTTGCATGGTTTCAACGCTCGTTTTTTGCAGGATTCGTTTGCCCTCATAGGAACCGTCGCCCAAGAGGGCAATGAAAAATTTGGACAGATCCGCTACCGAACTCCGGACGCCCCCGTCAGGATACGTAGCTTCCCCGTACCAGGGAATTAATTTTAACGTATCCGTTTGGTTATCATACAGTTTAGAATGGTTGAATTGATCGATTTCCCGAAGAAACCAGGCGGTCTGTTTCATTCGTAAGGGCTTGAAAATCCATCGTTTGCTGTATTCATTCAAAGGCATTCCTACGGCCTGCTCCACGATATAACCCGCCAGTGCAGCGGCTATGTTGGAATATTCCCGGTAAGAGCCTGGCTTATGGTTCAAGAAGTTTTCTTTCGCGTAGAACTTGCCCTGAGGATCAAAATAGCTTTTTAAAAATTCTCCCAGAGGGGTGGGATGATCTCCTCCGTAAAAATACGTACTGTCGTAAATGGGTGTTCGGTCGGTAATACCTGACGTATGCGTACCCAGGTTGCGAAGCGTAATCTTCTGCGTAGGGTAATAAGGATTGATAACTTTGAAAGGCAGATAGGTATTAATATCCTCATCTAAAGACAGCTTTTTATCTTCGATTGCTTTCATCATACAAACGCCGGTGAACGTTTTGCTGATTGAAGCGAGGTTGATAATCGTATGCGGCGTAAAAGGTGTTTTTTTTTCAAGATCGGCATATCCATAGCCCTTCATCCAGACTACTTTTTTGTGGATGATGATGGCAGCCGCCAGACCCACTGTCCCGGACTCCTTTCTCTTTTTTTCAATTAGTGCATCCAACTCATGAGCCGTCCCTTGAGAACTTGAAATTTGGCCGATTCCGGGAACAAAAGACAGCAAAAAAAGTGCTGAGCTGAAGATCAATCGCAAGGACTTCATGAGGTAATTCGAAGATTTTATTTCTTTTCACAGAAGCGAGAGGGGGGCAGAAAACCGTTTACCTGATAACCCTCTAACCTATTTCCGGTAAAGAAAATACGGAGATCGTATTAAAAATCGCTGTACCCATAGACGACGCCTAAACGACGACGAATGACCTACAATGGTTGATAGAAGCGTACCGACGTTACTTTTCCAGCCTACATCGACGCTTCTTTTCTGTTGAACGCCGAAAGCTGATTGCTATATTCGAGTAACTTACTTTTGGGCATGTCGCTACTGGATAAAATCATTGCGTATAGTTCGTCGCACCGATTGCTGAGCCATATCGTATTCTGGCTGTTAGTCGCTGTCATCTTCCTCAATCGTTACGATATCGAGGAGTTTAACGAGCTTGATAAAATTCTGTATCGGCATTGTTACTACATAACGGTTACCATGATTGCCTCTTATTTCGTAGCCTACCTTATCATTCCTCAATTACTTAATCCGGATCGTTATTACATGATCCCTCTGTTATTGCTTGCGGGAAGCTATCTAATTTCAGTACTCTCCCGGATGGCCGTCATTTATTTAGTCGAACCGGTGATTAGGACCCCTCCTTTTAAGCAGGAATCGATCGGGGAGATTATGACCGATATTCCGAAGCTGGTTACGCATTATTTCGCTTTATCTTTTTCCATGGCCTGGATTTTCGCTTTTGCCAAGTTAATTAAGGATCAGTACATCGGACAAAAGCGACGTTTAGTGTTAGAAAAGGAAAAAGCTCAGGCCGAGTTATACGCCTTGAAAGCACAACTTAATCCACATTTTCTTTTCAATACGCTTAATAATATTTATTCGTTATCCCTGGTTAATTCGCCCGTAACTTCTCAATCCATTGCAGATCTTTCCGGAATACTAGATCATGTACTCTATCGCTGCAATCAGCCATTCGTACCCATTTCCGGAGAGATTAACCTTATTAAAAACTACCTTGCTCTGGAAAAATTAAGGTATGATGAGCGACTTCGGATCAACTTTACCCATTATATCGATCAGGATGCCCGTATTACACCGCTGATTCTGTTATCTCTGGTTGAAAATGCATTTAAGCATGGAACAAGCGATGACCTAGAAAATCCGGTAATTGATATTACACTTGATCTCAGCGATCAAATCTTTCGTTTCAAAATTACCAATGATTTTGTAGCGGAGCCGGGCCAAACTTACGGTGATCGAATTGGACTGGCGAATATTCGAAAGCAGTTGACGTTAGTTTATCAGGATGACCATAGTCTGCTGGTTTCAACCGAGCATAATCACTTCGACGTTACGCTACAAATCAATTTGAGAAACTATTGCTAAGACCATGAAAGTACGATGTCTTCTGGTAGATGACGAACCCTTGGCCATCAACCTAATCAAAAACCACTTGTCCCATCTGGATAGCTTTGAAGTAGTAGCCAGCTGTCCAAATGCGGTTAAGGCCTTGGAAGTACTTCGGTCAACACCCGTGGATCTTTTGTTTCTGGACATTAACATGCCTAAACTTACGGGTCTGGAGTTTCTTCGAGCCTTAAAGAATCCGCCTGCCGTGATTATTACGACCGCCTATCGGGAATATGCACTGGACGGCTATGACCTCGATGTAGTGGACTATTTGCTAAAACCCATCACTTTCACTCGATTCATCAACGCAATAGACCGTTACCTGAGACGTATAGCAGTGGTCAATCCGGTTGAATCTGTAGCCAGTCAACCGTTTTTGCATGTACGTGCCGCGGGTAAAATTCACCGTCTGCCTTTGGATCAGATTGTATTCATTGAAAGTGTTAAGGATTATTTAATCTTTCACATGGATGATCATACCATCACGGCCAAGTACAAAATTGGAGTCATGGAATCAGAAATAAAGAGTTGGACTTTTTTACGGGTACATCGATCGTTTATCATCAACACGGATAAGATTACTTCTTATAACGCCAGTGAGATTCAACTGGGGAAAATCGAGATTCCGATCGGAGCAAATTATAAGGAATACGTATATAAATTACTGGAAAGTAGTAAGTTTAATTCCTAGGAATCGGACTATAGAAAAAGCAAACATTTCTCAAAGTTGAGGTGGGCAACTTCCCTTGTATAACTAGTATAGTTTAAGAGTTCCTCATCAACAGTAGCTGCATTTCTTCATCCTATAGAAATGAGTTCATCCTGGTGAAATACGCCACTTTGCCAATTACCCTGTAAGTCATTCCAACCACAACGAACCATTCCTTTAAATACGCGGGGACGAGGCGTCATTTCAATACTACTAAGATCTCTCGTTTCAATGAGTTCCCGGTTCATATCCTGATCCATCCGGTTTTCTAATACTTCCCGGATTATATCCAGCTCTTTAGACCATTTTACTTTTTCGCCTACTTCGAATTTGCGTATCATAACGAGTTACGTTTATCTGTAAATTTGCTTAGACGATCTTGTAAATGCCCGCTAAAAAGACGACTACTTATCGCTTACGCTTTCCATTTATCGAGAAAAATAGTCCATTTATCGGGCAAAGAATACCAATTAACGAATAGTGCCGATATTTTTTGGCCTCTTTGCGTGCTTTGTTGGGTAATCCGTATTCGTCCTGCCCTCTTGTGAAACGGTTACCATTCAGTATTGACTCTGTTTCTGTAAAAGTAAATAACTGATATTCATTATTCCCAGCCGCTACGGGAAATGAATTAACCCCACCTTTAATACGTATAGACTTTGTCTGGTTTATACCGGCAAAATCTGTAGGTCTATTTCCGTTATGAAAAAGATTATTTATTTACTGCTTATGGCTATTGTCCTGGGGGTAATCGGCGGCTTACTCGAAAGTCATACACAAATACATGCCTCTTCACCAGGGCCCCATACCTCCCGTTAGAAGAGAGGGTATCATCGTTTGAAAAGATCGCGGCTGGAGTCATATACGACTTCCACGCCGCCCAAGATGCCTTGTAATAAAAAAACCGTCCGGCAAGGCCAAACGGTTTTTCAAGAATTAACCCACACCTTTAACTTAATCGGTGAACGACAAAGTTAGGGAGAGAATAGCCTGAAAACAGGATTATTCCTCCCTATTTTCATTTTCTTACCATGTGTTAATAAAAAAGAGTATTTTTATGAATACTTTTTCTTATTAACCTACTAACTAGGGCTTTCATTTTACCCCCTTAGTCCAAACCTAGTACAACCTGATATTTTTTCTTTCCTACTTCTTTTAACGTTAGCGTTAAAAAGTCGGTATAACTCGACATACTAAATTCCTGAAATTTCTCACCCGAGAATTCATCACTTTGCCAGCCCTCCAGGCAGGTTTTCACTTGCTGTATGTACTCTTTATGAACTTGCAGAGCCTGTTCTTTCGTAGGGAATTCTGCCAGAATCGTCTGATACTTCATTTTTTCCTGTTCGGTTTCCAGTAGAATTTCGGAAGACTTTCCGGGTAGAAAGGCAAACGCGGTCTGGTAGTGTTCCGTTATGCCCGCTTTCTTATCCGTACGCGTTTTCTTTCCTTTGATTCGCGAAAAATGATCCTGGTGCTGGGCGAGCAAAAAGTGAATCCGATCACAGAAACTCGCCGTTTCTGCGGGCAATAAAGATTCCGCCGGAAGCAGGTATTTTCGGATCAGATAATCTCCCGTCTGGTTCGCATCGGTTGAGGAAATTCGTAACGTGTACGTACCGGATGCGGGTACTGTATATTTTAATTTCTGGATACTAAAGCCCGGAAACTCTTCCGTATCCGTTTGGGTCGTTACTTGTTTATCGGGCGATTCCAGTGAAAAGGAAACGCGGTACCAATCCGAAGCCACTTCCAGCCGTACTTCCTCGCCAGCGTTTAGGGTCAGAGTATAGGAATCCGCGTAGCGTTTTTCAGTATCTACTGCATCGGTTTTGCTCAGCGTACCTTTCACTACATCATAGGCAAACGCCTGCCCAGCCTGCAAGAGATGAGCATCAAGAGCGGTTTGCGAAGCGGCAGGAGCCTTTATGCTTACCGTTCCTTTCTTACGGACTGGCTTACGCTTTTTTAATTGCTGAGCGAAGCTGGTAAACACTAGCATGCTCAGTACGAGTAATAGCAAGGATTTTCTCATACACGACAGCAGAAGGGGTTTGAAACAAGAACGCAGACAAAAGCTAGGCTCTGTCTGCGTCAGGTATAAAAAAATAAGAACTATTACATCCGTACGAGTTGATTGCCCCGTAAAACCGGCAGTACATCGTACAAGTCATGTTGTAAACAATACGAAATGTCTTTGTGAATGCCCAATCGATGCAAGCGGCGTACGTGAGAAGAATTGGCTACAAAGCCCAGCAAATCATTCTGAGCTCCGGCGTACAGGCGTTGAGCCATCATGGCGGCGTCTTCAGAAATCATGAAATCATTCTGTAACCGATTTACCAACGCTCCGGCAAACAAGGTATCCTCTAAGTTCGGCTTGCCTTTCCAGCCCGCACATAAAACCAGCACGTCGTACTGCTGCGTTCGCAGGTAGGCCGCTAACGCTTCCAGGTTCAGAAACGATCCAATCATCACTTTCACTGCGGCCCGCGACTTAGTAATCGCCAGCGTACCGTTCGTAGTGGTTACGGCAATGGTCGAACCGACAAACTTTTCGTTCATGTAACTGAAGGGCGAGTTATCCAGGTCGAAACCATCGGGGGTCATGCCATTGCGTTCAGCAGCGGCGTAGTAGCCCTGATCGCGTAGTTTGACGCACTCATCGATACTGGCCACTGGAATAATGGATTGAACACCATACGCGAAACCAGTAACCATACAGGAAGTGGCCCGAAAAATATCCACAACCACAACAATAGCATTATCAATTTTGTGCTGATACAGCAACTCGGGAGTCAGGCAGACGTCTATTTGTTTCATTCGTGATGGGCCACGCGGAGTCATCTACTCCAATTAGCGGCGGCAAAGATACTGAATGTTAGGAGGGAAGCGGTACATCTGGCTAACAATACCGGGATTAACCAGACTTTACCAGTCGAAATCCAATCCCAGACTATTTTTTAATTCGAGCAGAGCGGGATTTTTCTCAGCGAGATAATTAAATTTTTCGGCCTGCGTATAGGGCTGGCGACTCGTTTGATGTTCAACCAGAAAGCCGTGAATTTGAATTTGACCGTTCTTTAGCGTCTGCCGGAGGTACGTCAACAGATCCGTTTTCAAATCGCTGAGTAGTTCCAGTTGTACCGGATTGTCCAGCCCCAACTGAATAACGTGTCCTTCAATGGTGAAAACACGATCCAGCATAACTACTTCCGTCATCGATCCTTTTCCCCGACGAATTTCTACGAATTCCGCCCAGGCTTTGTGGAGGTCTTCTTCCGTGTACGGCTGTCGAAGTTGAATAATCGCCTCTTTCTGTTCCGAAGAAGCTTCTGATTTCTCCTCGAAATTATTTAGGTCAATAGTAACCTTCAACCGGGAACTACCGTTCACCGCTTTTACTGGCCGAGCAGGCGGGGGAGGCGTGACCGGCTCCGCGGGCACTTCTGCCACCACGGGTGGAGTTACAACAGGTGGAACCACTGGCGTCGGCTCGGGGGCTGGCGTTTCTACTACTACCGCAGGAGGTGCAGGCGGAACAACCGGGGAAGGAGTAACGGTCGTTTGGCTAACTACGGGCGGCGTTACGGGTTCAGTTGACTTTTTTTTTTCGGCTTCTTCCGTAACGGGCGGCGTAGGCAACCCGGCCAGATTCAGTACGGAAGGCAGGTGAGCCATCTTCGACAGCGTAATCTCGACGTGCAGCCGTTGTTGTTTCGCTTGCTTGTAATTGATGTCGCACTGACTGCCCAGGCTCATCGCTGACAGCAGGAACGACAGCGAGGTTTTCGCCGATTGTTCGAGATAACGATTCTGTACTGATTCCGAAACCTGTAATAAACGTACGGTCGATGGATCCTTACAGACCATCAGATTCCGAAAATGCTCGATCAAACCGACCACAAACTGGTGTCCGTCGAAGCCTTTTCGCAGAATTTCATCGAACAGGAGCCAGGTCTGGGGTACACTTCCCGCCAATAAGGCGTCGGTCAGGCGGAAGTAATAATCATAGTCCAGAATGTGCAGGTTATTCAGTACATCGTGGTAATGAATCTGACCATCCTTGGAAAACGTCACGTTCAGATCGAACATCGACAAAGCGTCGCGTAATCCGCCGTCGGCTTTCTGAGCGATCAGTTCCAGAGCATCGTACTCCGCCGTAATGTCTTCTTGCTGAGCGATCGAGGCCAAGTGATCAGCCATATCCTTGATCTGAATCCGATTGAAATCGAAAATCTGACAGCGACTCAGAATCGTGGGCAGAATTTTATGTTTCTCCGTCGTCGCCAGAATGAAAATGGCGTAGCTTGGCGGCTCTTCCAGTGTTTTCAGAAACGCGTTAAAGGCACTCGTCGAAAGCATGTGCACCTCGTCAATGATGTACACTTTTTTGCTACCCATCTGGGGCGGATAGCGTACCTGATCGATCAGGTTCCGAATGTCTTCGACGGAGTTGTTGGATGCCGCATCCAGTTCGTGTACGTTCAGCGAAGCATTGTTCTGAAACGCCACGCAGTTTTCGCATTCCCCGCAGGGCTCCACGTGATCGTCCAGACGAAGGCAATTGATCGTTTTTGCCAGAATACGGGCACAGGTCGTTTTGCCTACGCCCCGTGGACCGCAAAACAAAAAGGCCTGAGCCAGGTGATGGGTCCGAATGGCATTTTTGAGCGTCGTTGTAATGTGCGACTGTCCCACTACCGAATCGAATGTCACCGGACGATACTTCCGTGCCGAAACCACAAACTGCTTATCTTCCATGCCGTGAAGTTACGAACGGATTTTCGTTTGTCCTTCGGGAAAGGGCCAGCTTGTTCCTCAAAAAAAGCGGCGGCAAGGCTCCGTTTTTTGCGAAGATTTGCCGCCGTCCTTCTGTTCCTCAAAGCGTTACAAAAAAAGGATTACCGGATCGTAAATTCTTCTTCCGGTAAATTTTCAATCTGGTTGTACACGTCGTCGATCAGCAGATAGGCATCAATCGATTGCAGGTGTACCATATCCGAACCGTGCTCGGCCTGGAGTACTAAAGCCCAGTGCTGCGACTCATTTTTTCGCCATAGCTCGGCGTAGATGCGACGGGAATCCACGACCAGATATTCCTGCAGACTTTCGAGACTCCGGTAGTTTTCAAACTTACTCCCCCGGTCATAATTACTACTGCCCGCCGAAGACACTTCAATCAGTACCGTCGGATTGAGTAGCGTGTCAACCTGATCATCCGAAAATTGGGGTTCACCCGCCGTAATAGCCAGGTCGGGGTACGTGTAGAAATTCTTGTCGGCTACGAAGACTCGCTGATCGTCCGTAAAACAGTGCCCGCTTCCCCGTTCGCTTAACTGCTCCTGGATAGCCCGACTCAGGTTGGCCTGAATAGCATCGTGTACGCTAACGGTGTCGGCCACTCGCTCATTCAAACTACTCATGGCCAGGAGCTGGCCATTGAAATACTCGCTTCGTACGGTTGTGGTACGCTCGATTTGCAGGTATTCTTCCTGACTAATAAACGTTCGCTGAAGGTTAGCCATAATGCATGATTTAGTTAGAAGTACGAACCCAAGTAACTCAAAAAATTTTTGCCAGCCACCTACGCTTAGACGCGGTCTTCTTGAGAACGTTTAGCGTTAGCTAGCAGTGCTTCCCGATGCCCGTAACATTTTCAGTCATTTCTTTGGCGATTTCAAAATTCCCGGATACTTTTGCCCGGTCTATTGAACACGATGGCAACTTTTTTGTACACGGCTTCTTATTATTACTACTACGCCAACGCGTAGAGCCGGGTAGGAAATTGTCTTTTCAGAAAGCATCGTCACATTCCGCAGCCGGCCCGTATGGAGTCGGTTTTTTTGTTTTATACCCAACAACATGGCAACGATTCAGCCCGCCCAGCGGCTCAACCTGGTACAGGAGTACTACTTTTCGACGAAACTCAAGGAAATCGCCGAAATGAAGAGCCGCGGCCTCGATGTGATTAACCTTGGTATTGGTAGTCCGGATTTACCACCTTCGCCCGAAACCATCGAGGCGTTGAGTAACTCCGCTCACAACCCCAAGCATCACGCGTATCAAAGTTACGTCGGGCTTCCGGCTCTGCGTCAGGCTTTTGCGGGCTGGTACCAAACGTATTTCCACGTGGAGCTTAATCCGGCGAACGAAATTCTGCCCTTGATTGGATCGAAAGAAGGAATCATGCACATCGCCATGAGCTACCTTGAACCGGGTACGATCGCTCTGGTGCCCAATCCAGGCTATCCCACTTACCGGGCAGCTTCCTTACTGACGGGTGCGGAAGTACAGGATTACGAATTGTCGGCGGAAAACGGCTGGCTGCCCGATCTAAAAGCCTTGGCTCAAACCGACCTTTCCCGCGTACGACTGATGTGGGTAAATTACCCCCATATGCCGACGGGTGCTCAGGCGACCCCTACCTTGTACGAAGAATTAGTAGCCTTTGGAAAGGAGCATAATATTCTGATTGTCAATGACAATCCCTATAGTTTTGTACTCAATGAAAATTACCAAAGCATTCTGTCCGTACCCGGTGCGAAGGAAGTGGCTCTGGAGCTGAACTCCCTTTCCAAGTCGCACAACATGGCGGGCTGGCGAATGGGTATGCTAGCGGGTGGAGCCGAACACGTTTCGAATGTACTTCGCTTTAAATCGAATATGGATTCGGGGATGTTTCTGCCCTTGCAGGAAGCGGCCATTCAGGCCCTGGCAAATCCGCCGTCCTGGTACGACGACCTGAACGCGATTTACCGCGAACGGCAGAAGAAAGTATTTGAATTACTCGATTTGCTGGATTGCACGTACGATCCCCAACAGACGGGCATGTTTGTCTGGGCCCGAATTCCGGCGTCGTACGTCGATGGCTACGCTCTGTCGGATGAAATTCTGTACAAAGCCAATGTCTTTATTACGCCAGGCGGCATTTTTGGCTCCCAGGGCAATGGGTACATTCGAATTTCGCTGTGTGCGGAAGTAGAGGTTTTCAATGCCTCAATTTTACGCATTCGGCAAATAAAAGGTATTTGTTAGGTTCAACCGTAAACTGAAAACTACGAAGATGACGATTGCAATTGTGGGTATCGGATTGATTGGAGGCTCGATGGCTCTGGCTCTCAAGGAATCCGGCTATGCTCAAACCATCATTGGGGTGGATAAACAGGTCGAGCACGTCGTGAAGGCTCTTGAGCTGAAATTAGTTGATAAAGTGGCCTTGCTCGATGATGCCATTAACCAGTCAGACCTTATTATACTGGCCGTACCCGTCGATGGGTTGCTGAGCCTGCTTCCTTACGTACTGGATCGGATTGATAAACAGATTGTGATCGACGTGGGCTCTACCAAACGCCCAATCGTTGAAGCAGTTAAGAATCATCCCAACCGACGTAGGTTCGTGGCCACGCACCCGATGGCGGGTACGGAGTATTCCGGGCCTGAAGCAGCCGTCCAGGGTTTATTCACCGGAAAATACAACGTCATCTGTGACGCCGCCGACTCGGATTCGGACGCCGTAGCTACGGTGAAGGAATTGTACGAAGCCATCGGTATGAAGATTACGGAGTTTGATTCCGTCTCGCACGATGTGCATACGGCTTACATTTCCCACATTTCGCACATTTGTTCGTTCGCCCTGGCATTGACGACACTGGAGAAAGAAAAAGAAGCCAATCGCATCTTCGAACTGGCGAGTTCAGGTTTTGCCAGTACGGTCCGTCTGGCTAAAAGCTCGCCCGAAACCTGGATTCCCATTTTCCGGCAAAACCGGGAAAATATCCTGGATGTCTTGGACGAATACATTAATAATTTATTGAAATTCAAGGGATTAATGTTATCGGACAGCTACGAAAAATTCCAGAGTTATCTGAAAGAAGCCAACGATATTCAGCGAATTCTGGAGTAGCGGTTAGTTGATGGTTGTTAGTTATAGGTTGATAGAGGTTAGTGTATAGGTGCTTGCCTTACGGGTTGATTGCCGATGAGAGCATCAAGCGTTTACTAACAACCCTTAACGAAAAACGAATAATCATCAACATTTTTTTCAGAGATTGCTGATTTTCAAAAGATTTTCTTACCTTTGCAGTCCATTTTTCAGGACCAAACATAAGTAAGAAATGTACGCAATTGTCGAGATCGCAGGTCAGCAATTTAAAGTCGAAAAAAACCGCTACCTCTACACGCATCGTTTAGCGGGTGAGGAGGGTGCTGCCCTTGTGCTGGATAAGGTTCTGCTGGTGGACAATGACGGTGTAATTACAGTAGGTGCTCCCACCGTAGCGGGTGCCACTGTTTCTGCCAAGATCCTTAACCACGTTCGTGGAGAAAAGGTCATTGTCTTCCGCAAGAAACGCCGCAAGGGGTATCAGAAGCAAAACGGCCACCGTCAAGACCTGACGAAAATCCTAATCGAAGAAATTTCATTGTAATTAGTTGATTGTAATTGGTTGCTGGCAGGTCCACCAACTGAAAACTATCCACTAAAAACCAAACAAGATCATGGCACACAAAAAAGGGGTCGGTAGCTCCAAAAACGGCCGGGAATCGGAAAGTAAACGTCTCGGCGTAAAGATCTTCGGCGGACAAGCAGCCATCGCTGGTAACGTGCTGGTTCGTCAACGCGGAACCCAACACAATCCGGGTCGCAACGTAGGTATTGGTAAAGACCATACGCTATTTGCTTTAACCGACGGAGTCGTTGAATTTAAGAAAGGCCTGAAAGGTCGTTCTTTCGTTAGCGTACTTCCCGTAGCTGTTGAAGCGGAAGCGTAGTTTACCATCCGGTAAAATCATTAAAGAAGCCTGTCTGACTAGTTCGGACAGGCTTTTTTAGTTTTCAGTTTGTGTTTTTCTGTCTTCCGTGCATAGAAGGCAGTTTTCCGCATAAAAGGCAGGTGGCTTGGCAATTACTAAGCATTATAAATTTGAAGCCCTACCCTTTATTCCCGTAAAACCTATGATTAGGGAAACTCAACGCTCCCCTTTTGTGTTCGATTAAAAGCTATACATTAGAAACTCCCAGCATTATGCTCCGACCGCAGGTACTTATTTATACGGAAACCACTCCGAACCCAAATTCAATGAAGTTTGTTATTAACTTCGAATTGGTACCCGAAGGCGTTTCATTTGATTTTGCTTCTCCTTCTGAAGCTATTTCACCGGAGAAAAACTCTCCACTGGCCGTTGAGCTGTTTGGATATGACTGGGTACAACGCGTATTCATTTCCTACAATTTTGTTACCGTCACCAAGAACGACGAAACGGAATGGGAAGAAGTGATGTTTGATACCAAGCAATTGATCAAGCGGTACATGGACAGTGGTAAGCCGGTGCTGACGAAGGCCGCTGCCGAAACGCAGCACGAAGCCATCAATGCTGAGCAGGACAGTGATACGATTATCAAGATTAAAGCGGTACTGGATCAATACGTGAAGCCTGCCGTAGAAATGGACGGTGGAGCTATTACGTTTTCTTCGTTCCAAGAAGATACCGGTATCGTTAAGCTTTTATTACAGGGCTCCTGTAGTGGATGTCCTTCTTCTACCATGACGCTGAAAGCAGGGATTGAAAATCTGCTGACCCGCATGGTTCCGGAAGTAAAACTGGTTGAAGCCGAAGGCGTATAACCAACCAGTGTATTTTCAGACTTTCCTTTTCCCCAAGAAAGCAAAAGCCCGAACGCTGTAAAGCATTCGGGCTTTTTATTACTTACGCCGCTTACCAATTAATGGCCAGGGCTTCGTTGCATTTTCGTACCGTAGCCGCGATCTCGGGTAGTAAATCCGGATTCTTTTCGATTCCATTCCCCACCACAATTACATCGGCTCCGGCCTGTAAGGCCATTTTCGCTTTTTGCGTTGAATCAATACCGCCGCCTACAATAATCGGCGTATCTACGCTCTGGCGTACGGCGGCAATCATTTCGGGCGTGATACTTTTAAGTGCTCCACTACCCGCGTCCAGATACGTCAGTCGCAATCCCAGCATTTCTCCCGCCATAGCTGTACAAGCCGCTACGGCTGGTTTATTGTTGGGAATAGGGGTGGTATGCGACATATAAGAAGCCGTGGTTTGCTGCCCCGCATCGATGAGTAAATAGCCGGTCGGTAAAATTTCCAGACCTGATTTTTTCAGCATCGGAGCCGCGACCACCTGTTGTCCAATCAAGTATTCTGGGTTTCTACCCGAAATCAGGGATAAAAACAGAACTGCATCCGCTGCCGGATGCACGTGCATATTGCTTCCTAAAAACAATACGACCGGAATGGTCGTGTATTCTCGAATGAGAGCAATAATATCACCCATCTGAAATTGAGTGATCAGACTCCCTCCGAGAAAGAAAAAATCCACTTGCTCGTGTTGAGCTCGCTGTAATAATAGAGGAAATTCATCCAGGCGTACATCGTCCGGATCAATCAAAACCGCAAATGCCTTTCGACCTTGTTCCCGATACGTAATGAACTGATTAAGAATCGGTTTTATCATGAGAATTTATTCGGTTAAAGCAGAAACGGCCCTTAAGATAGCCGGCTATTCCCCTTGCACATTCCATTGGTACGAACCACAAACATGGCAGTAGTGTTTGTTGATCCCATGCCAAAAGTACAAACTTTGAGTGGAAAAAGGGTTTTAGGTTTGAAAATGCTAGTATCCGGTCTGTGGTTCTAACGAAATATAAGCCGAAATAACCTATTTTTTTACCCGCTCAACGACTTGAGCTACGCGTTCCCAATCGGTATAGGCAATGTCGTATTCAGGTACAGCGGCTACGCCTCCTAGAGCAATCCCTTCTTTTCGGTACTCCATTCGGCTATCCCGGCTCACTTTGCCCGTCAGGTGCAAGGCGTGTACGCCCGTTTCCAGTAATGCATCGGCATTGGCCGCATTGACTCCACTACCCGCCATGATCTCGATCCGACGGGCAGCCTGCTGTACCATTCGTTCTAATGCTACTGTACCGTCCGGAGCTTTATCAGCTCCGCCCGAGGTAAGAATAATTCGACAACCCGTTGCAATAACGTCTTCAACGGCCTGGGCAAGGTCTTGGGCAAAATCGATGGCCCGGTGAAACGTAACGGGCAGGGGAGCCGCCAATTGCACCAGTTCACGGGTACGCTCGACGTCTACGCGTCCATTAGGTAACAAAATACCCAGCACGATGCCCTGTACGCCTGCTACTTTAAAGGTCTCAATTTCGGCTTTCATTACCTCAAACTCAAGGTCATCGTAGCAAAAATCACCTCCTCGAGGCCGTACCATGACGTTAATCGGCAAAGAAACATGCTTTAGAGAAGCCTGTACTACGCCCAAAGATGGGGTCGTTCCGCCCTCAAAAGGGGAAGCACATAACTCAATTCGGTCGGCCCCGGCTTTTTCCGCCGCCAGACACGATTCCAGTGAATACGAACAAACTTCAACTTTTCTCAAAACACCTTCCATCTCACCTCCCAATGTACTCATAGTCAGATTATTACGGGTAAAAATTAAAATCAGTTATATTTTTTTTCGAAAGAACGATCTTTTTTGGAGCGTTTTTTATTTTATTCAAGCGAAAAATAGCGGTAAGTCTCCAAGCAATGCAAAAAAGACTTACTTTTGCAGTCATTTTTCTGAACCCATTATTCCATAGGAGGGAAAACGCATGTACTGGACCCTTGAACTTGCTTCCTATCTGGAGGATGCTCCGTGGCCTGCAACGAAAGACGAGCTTATTGACTATGCCATTCGGACAGGTGCTCCGCTGGAAGTAGTTGAGAACCTTCAAGAACTCGAAGACGACGGTCAACCTTACGAAAGCATTGAAGAAATCTGGCCGGATTATCCGACAAAAGATGATTTCTTCTTCAACGAAGACGAATATTGATGCTTTGTTGAAACATAGGTATTGCTAGGCCCGATTGATTCGGGCCTTTTTTTTATTGCAACAATTGCTCGACTAATGGGTACACGCGTCGGGTAGCTTCCGCATCGATTAAGCCCAGGCCCAGGCGACGGTATAGGAGGTCTTCGGGTGTACAGGCCATTTCCTGCCTACGGGCAAAGACTACTTCGGCCTGAATAAACGGATGTGGAGCTACCAGCGGTTGTTTCCAGGCGGGATTCTCCTGCGTTAGAGCTAGTACATCCATTGCTTCCGTTCCGTAGGTACGAGCCAGATGTCGGGCCACTTCTTCTTCCAACCCATACATTTGCTGGAGTTTCAGAAATAAATCGGGCGTATAGGCTTCGCCACCCACTAGACGGTATTGTTCGGTGGAACAGTCTTTCTTCACCTTCAATTGCTCACAAACTGCGTCAATTGTATCGCTGGCCATGAGGCGGTAGGTCGTCCATTTACCGCCCAAAATACTGATGAGTTTGGTTTTATCATCCACCTCTACCTCATGATCGCGTACCAGTGATTTCGTATCCTTGGCAAAGATGGCTTCAATCAGGGGACGTTGGCCGGTAAAACCCGCCCGAATATCTGCTTCCGTAATGGGTGTCTTCAGATAGCGATTAACGTAACTCATCAGATAGTTCTCCTCCGCCAGCGTCGGACGTGGCGTATCACTCAATTCATCTTCCAGATCGGTAGTACCCACCAAAACCTGATCCTTCCAGGGAATGAGAAATAGTACCCGACCATCGTCGGTTTTAGGCACCAGAATAGCGGTATTTCCCGGCAAATGGCTTTTTTCCAGTACAATATGAGAACCCCGACTCACGCGAATACGGGGTCGTGACTTCGCATTCGCCATGGTACGGATCTGATCCGAAAAAGGCCCTGTGGCATTCACGAATACCTTCGCCTGAATGTCGTAGGTATGACCGTTGAGCGTATCCTTGACTTCCAGTTTCCGCACTTTACCGGATTTTGAATAACCAAAGGCCAGAGCTTCGGTATGGTTGAGTACGACCGCTCCTTCTTTTGCCGCCGATTTGATGAGAGCCAGGGCAAAACGGGCATCGTCCAGCTGACCATCGTAGTACAGGACGGCACTGTGTAAATGCTCGGTTTGAAGCTGGGGCACGTGCTCGAGTACCTGTGTTTTGGATAACCAGCGGCTCGGCTGAATATTTCGCGAGCCCGCCATCCAGTCGTATATTTTCAGCCCAATGCTGTAATACATGCCTTCCAGCCAGCTTCGGCAGGGTGTCAGTAAGGGCAGGGATCGGGTCAGGTGCGGAGCATTCTGCAGGAGGGTACGCCGCTCGTGCAGGGCTTTACGAACCATTCGAAACTGGTCCGGACTCAATTGCTTGACGGCCTGTTCCAGATACCGAACGCCGCCATGGATCAGTTTCGTAGATTTGGAGGACGTCTGAGCAGCGAAATCTTCTTTTTCAATCAGACACACGCTGAGGCCCCGTAAAGCAGCGTCAAGAGCACAGCCTGCTCCGGTGGCTCCTCCGCCAATGATACAAACATCAAAGGTTTGCGTAGGTAACTGACTGAAAAATGCGGTACGATTCATAACGGGCTAGAGCAAAGGAACCATTGGCGATATAGAAGTTTTTCTGCAGTAAACCCATTCTACACCAAAGATTTTTTAATTGCTTAACGTTTGATTCTAAAAAGTCTTGTTCATCCTATGTGGTTCGCCTGCCATCGTCGCCCTGATCGTTCCTTTTTCTGGAAAGGTCGTCCTTTTCCGGTATGTGCCCGTTGTACAGGATTATATGTGGGTTACGGAATAGGTCTTCTCTTGAGCCTCTGGCTGGGACCGCTCGCTTCCTTCTGGTCGGTAGTACTGATCATTCCCCTGCTCATCGATAGCTTCACGCAATACTGGCAGTGGCGGGAAAGCAATAACCCGCTTCGACTGATTACGGGCCTGCTGGCGGGTACGGGCATCGTACTGCTCACCATTGGCTTTGCGTATACGGCGGCTCTGGCCTTAACCGTTGTGGATGGATACTAGTTAGCTACGCGTGATTCGTCGTTAACTCCAGCATGACGGGACAATGGTCAGAATGTTTAATGTCTGACCAGATGGCTGCGTCTTTCAATCGTTCGCGTAGCGGTTCCGTAGCCAGTTGGTAATCAATCCGCCAGCCCAGATTTTTACTTCGGGCTCCGGCCCGAAAGCTCCACCAGGTATACTGATGTGGCTCGGGATGAAAATGCCGGAAGGTATCAATGAATCCACTTTCCAGAAAACGCCCCATCCAGGCCCGCTCTTCGGGCAGAAAGCCGGACGAATTGGCGTTGGACTTTGGGTTATGAATATCAATCGGCTGGTGGCAAATGTTGTAATCGCCGGAAATAATCAGGTTAGGTATCTCTTTTTTAAGCTCATCAATGTAATCCTGAAAATCAGACAAAAATTCCATCTTGAATGCCTGCCGCATGTCCCCGCTCGATCCCGAAGGCAGGTACAGACTCATAAACGAAAAATCATCGAAATCGGCCCGCAGGATGCGTCCTTCGTCGTCATAGATCGCGTTTCCACAACCGTATGCCACGTGCTTGGGCGTGTGCTTAGACAGAATGGCAACGCCGGAGTACCCTTTTTTCACCGCCGGATACCAGTACAACTGATAACCCAGGTCTTCGAAGATAGTACGATCAAACTGATGAATCTCCGATTTTACTTCCTGTAGAGCTACCACATCGGCGTTGGTACTCTCAAGCCATTCCGCAAAACCTTTCGTCAGAGCTGAACGAATGCCGTTGACGTTGTACGTAAGTAATTTCATAGGGGAAAATGGAGAACGGAAGAGATTTCTCTCTTCCGTAGCTATATAATGCCTTCGCGTTCGAAGTATTCCAGTACGTGCTGTTTGAGCAGGGTTTCCTGATTAAGCAAGTCGACAAAGGGTAGGGGCTGTACCAGCTTCCAGTGCGGCCAGCCATCCGCATCCAAACCTTCGAGTTCGTAATAGCCGCTATAACTCAACACTTTACAAACGGCGATGTGCATCAAATCCTGCTTTTGTTCTTTCGTAAAGAACTGATGGCCTTTGCCCAATTCCTGCACGCCAATCAAAAACAGAACGCCATTCAAATCCGCCGGACGCTTGCCAATCATGCCTTCCAGCTGATCCAGCAACTGTTCCCAATCCTGATCTTCTAATTCTTGTTTCATACCCTTGCTAACAGTAAAAACGGCTCGAAACGTTCGGAAAAACGTTACTCGGTACCTTTTTGCAGTTCATCCCAGTATTCAACGGCTCGCCGCAGGTGCGGAATGACGATCGTACCACCGATGACCGTAGCGATGGAAAAGACTTCCTGCATTTCGGCCTCGGTAACCCCCAGTTCGTGACACTTGCCCAGGTGGTACTTTACGCAATCATCGCAACGCAGTACCATCGAGCAGGCCAGTCCAATGAGTTCCTTAGTTTTACTGCTGACCGCTCCTTCGGCGTAAGTATTCGTATCGAGGTTGAATAAGCGTTTGATAATCAAATTATCCGAGCCCAAAATGCGTTCGTTCATCCGGCTGCGGTATTCGTCGAATTGTTCAACTAATGCCATGTCTGTTGATTGATTGTGAAGCGTGCTACTTAGAAGGCTACGCGATGCATTTACTAAACGGTGCAATTCCTTCTGATTTTCCCGGCGAAGTTAGCCGAAAAACTCACCCCGATCATGAAAAGCTACTGGCAGGCGTTCTGGACCTTGTTATTTCCACGCATTTGTCTGGGCTGTCAGCAAACGCTGTCCGAAGGTGAAGACCTGCTCTGTACTACCTGCCGCTTCGACTTGCCCGTCACCCGTAGCTGGCAAACGGGTGATTCGGTTGTAGCCGACAAGTTCGCCGGAAAAATTCCCGTGGCCAGTGCTCATGCCTACCTCAAGTTTCGCAAGGGAGGGAAAGTCCAGCATCTATTACACCAGCTCAAGTACAACAACGAACCCGAAGTTGGGGCCTTGCTGGGCCGTCTGTTCGGCGTGGAATTGAAAGCGGCGGGCCTGACTGCTGATTTACTACTACCCGTTCCGCTACACGAAAGTCGCCAGCGACAGCGGGGCTACAACCAGAGTGACAGCATTGCCGAAGGGCTTTCACAGGTACTGCAAATTCCCTGGTCGAATCAACTGTTGAAAAAAGAAACGGCTACGGCCAGTCAAACCCGTAAAACCCGCTGGGAACGCGTTCAGAACGTAGCCAATGTCTTTACCATTACGCAGCCTGAATCCATACGAAATCAACGAATTGCCCTCATTGATGATGTCGTGACTACGGGCTCTACCCTGGAAGCCGGTGCTCAGGTATTACTGGAAAATGGTTGTCGGGAAGTACACATCTGGACGCTGGCGACTGCTCTTTGAAACGGATTCAATTTAAAAAATTCGTAATTTCGAAAACTAAACCCTTTGAATACCAATACGTATGCTTCGCCTCTTCGTCGTTTTGCTCGCTACAACGTTCCTGCTGTTCAGTAGCTTTTCGAGTGATGCCCAGCGTACGTACTGTAATCCGATGGACATTGGTTATCGCTACAATTTCGAGCAGCTCAACGAACAGATTTCGTACCGCTCGGGAGCCGATCCGGTGATTGTTAATCATAAGGGTGAGTATTATCTGTTCGTAACCATCTCGGGCGGGTACTGGCATTCCAAAGATTTGTCGCACTGGGAGTTTGTAACGCCTGACAAATGGCCGTTTGAGGATATGTGTGCTCCGGCGGCCCTGTCGGTCCGGGATACGCTTTTCTTGTTTCAGTCGACCTTCGAACAGCGGCCTATTCTGTATTCCGTAGCCCCTGAAAAAGGAAAGCTTCAGTTTTATAACCGCTGGTTACCGCGTTTGCCCAAAGACATTGGTCCCTGGGACCCGGCCATTTTTCACGATGAAGACACGGATCAGTGGTTCATGTACTGGGGTTCTTCGAATGTGTATCCCATTTTCGGAGCCGAACTCGATCCCAAACGACGGTTGACTTACGCGGGTCCGTACCAATCCATGTTCTGGCTCGATCCCTGGAAGCACGGCTGGGAACGTTTTGGCCCGAATCACGCCGATTTGATGAAACCCTTTGTGGAAGGGGCCTGGATGACCAAGTACAATAAAAAGTATTATTTGCAGTACGGAGCACCCGGCACCGAATACAATGTATACGCTACGGGTACGTACGTGGGCAAAGATCCACTAGGCCCCTGGGAGTACGCTCCCTACAATCCGATTTCGTACAAACCCGGTGGTTTCATGAACGGAGCGGGGCACGGCAATACCTTTCAGGATAACTACGGCAATTACTGGAATACCGGCACGCCCTGGATTGGGGTAAACTGGCCGATGGAGCGGCGGCTAGCGATGTTTCCGGCGGGCTTTGATGCGGACGATCAGATGTACGCCAATACGCGTTTTGGTGATTTTCCGCATTACTTACCTACCAAGAAATGGCATAACAAAGACGAGCTTTTTACGGGCTGGATGCTGCTTTCGTACCGCAAACCCGTAACGGCCTCTTCAGTACAGGATACGCTACGAGCCGAGCACGTTACGGATGAAAATCCGCGTACGTATTGGGTAGCTCGCCAGAATCGGGCCGGTGAATGGCTGACGGTTGATCTGCAACAAACCTCCGAGGTAAGGGCCGTTCAGGTCAATTATACCGACTATAAAAACAACGTCTATAACAGCGATTCAACGGTTTATACGCAGTTTAAACTACTCCATTCGCTCGATGGGAAAAAATGGGAATTGCTCACGGATTTATCAAAAGAAAAGAAACGGGATCGGGCTTGTGCATACATTGAGCTGTCTCAGCCTGTTCGCACGCGGTACATTCGGTACGAACATGGCTATACGGCCGGCCCTAATTTGGCCATCAGTGATATGCGAGTGTTCGGAAAAGGGAATGAAAAACAACCCGTCATCCCCGGAAATTTTCGAGTAATTCGGCAAAAAGATGAGCGAAATGCCGATATCCACTGGGAAAAAGTACCCGGAGCGGTGGGATATAATATTCGCTGGGGCATCGCTCCCGGTAAGTTGTATCAGACCTATCAAATCTGGAGTGATCAGCCTAGTACGCTGGAGCTGCGGGCTTTGAACGTAGGTGTTTCGTACAGTTTCGCGATTGAGGCTTTCAATGAAAATGGCATCTCTTCCTTAAGTCCCGTCATTTCTATTAAGTAATTTTCTGTATATTGCAGAGGCTTTTCTTCTATTTACTGGCCGCCACTCAGTTGTAGCATTCCGGGGCTTTGACGAGACGATTTTTCGCCTCGCTCACTCATATGTTTATCTTCATTTGGTAATCGCTGTTTTACGCAACTTTTCCATTGGAAGGCGTTTCCTGACGTTTTACGTGAAAAAGTAGTAATTCATCGAAAGCAATTCCGGATACCTAAAAAACCGGGTAACCTTGACATACGAAGTTGTTTTTTTCACGTTTTAGTTTTGCTCTACTATGGTAACGGCACCCACCTACATCGACCTTGAAAACACACAATCGGTTCGTATTCCAATGAAAAAAGCAAGAAAAAAGCCTCGCTCGTACAATTGGCTTAATATCATTGTTTGGATCGTTGGAGTTCCTGTGGCTACTTTTTTATGGCTTGCTTTGATGACGTACCTTATTTATATGATTTTCTAATTTCCTGGATTAAAAAACCCAGTTTCCTTACGTTCTTTGAGGCTCAACTACACAGTGGTTATGAGCCTCTTTGCCTTTACAAACGTCCGTATTTTCACGGGTTCTGCCTTTATTGAGCATCAACATCTGCTAGTCGAAGACCAAATCATTCTTGGGTTAAGCGATTCCATTCCTGAAACAGCCATCGTCATCGACGGTAAGCAGGCCGTACTGGCTCCGGGTTTTGTTGAACTTCAGGTTTACGGTGGGAAAGGCACTTTATTCACAACCGAACCGACGCCCGAGGCCATCCAGAAAAACTACGAAGAACATCTCGCCGGCGGAACCACTCAGTTTCAGATTACCTACCATACCGGCCCTTTAACGGGCATGTTGGCGGCCATTGCCGCCTGTCGTACGTACCGGCAGCAAGGTGGTCAGGGTCTACTCGGGCTGCATTTGGAAGGCCCTTACTTCAATCCGGTCAAACGCGGGGCCCATTTACTTTCCTACATCCGCCAAGCAACCATTGCCGAACTCGAACAACTCGTCGAAGCTGCGGGTGATCTACCTCTCTTTTTGACGCTGGCTCCGGAAGAAGCGGCTCCGGATGTACTGGACTGGCTGCTGCAGAGTCCCATTATTCTTTCCGCAGGGCACTCCAATGCTACATATCCACAGGCGATGCAGGCTTTTCAACAAGGGATAGGACTTGTAACGCACCTGTTCAATGCCATGTCGCCCTTCAATAGCCGCGAACCCGGTTTGCTCGGAGCGGCTTTCGATTCATCCGTACGGGCTAGTATCATTGTCGATGGCATTCACGTCGATTTTGCTAGCGTACGCATTGCCCATAAGATCATGGGCGATCGGCTGTTTTTCATTACGGACGCGGTTACAGAAGATACACGGGGTGAATACAAGTTTAGCTTCAATCCAATTACGCAGCGATTTGAGGACGAAAGCGGTACCCTTTCGGGTTCGTCGCTTACCCTGATGCAGGCCGTTGCTAACGCCGTAGAACACGTGGGTATTCCTCTGGAAGAAGCCTTACGGATGGCCTCGCTGTATCCTGCCCAGATTATTGGTAAGGATCACCAGTTAGGACGTATTGCGGCCGGGTACGAAGCCAGTTTTGTCTTGTTTGATCCGAATTTTGTCTTGCAGGGCGTCTATACCCAGGGAGCGTACCGGCCCTTCGTATAGGATTATCCCTGGCTGGTCAAACACGTACGAAAAAGATATTTTTACGTTTATGGGGAGAAACGATGGGAGTAATTCCCACACCCTTTGGCCCTTGCGAAAAGGTTCCCCAATAAGCGTTTTTCTTCTTAAAAAAAAACCTTGCATCCCCCGCTGAAAGCCCTAATTTTGTTGACAGTTCAGCACCGGTGCTGAACCCTGACGGCCTCATTCAGGCCGTTTTTAATGGCTATAGTCCAACTCTGATTATCAGCGTTTTACTTGCCGCCATAATGTAACACGTCTGATAAAAACTTCTTAAACATTTAATTGAACTACTATGGCTCAGGAGCATATTGGTAATGAACCGCTACTGGTAGAAGATCCCATGCGATTTGTACTGTTTCCCATCAAACATCATGACATTTGGGAGATGTACAAAAAGCACGAAGCCTCTTTCTGGACAGCCGAGGAAATTGACCTGGGCCAGGACCTCAAGGACTGGGAGAACCTGAACGACGGCGAACGTCACTTCATCTCACACGTACTGGCCTTTTTCGCGGCTTCCGACGGGATTGTCAACGAAAACCTGGCCGTTAACTTCCTTAGCGAAGTGCAATACGCGGAAGCCAAGTGCTTCTACGGTTTTCAGGTCATGATGGAAAACATCCACTCAGAAACCTATTCGTTGCTCATTGATACCTACATCAAGAACCCCACCGAAAAAGATAAGATGCTGCGGGCGATTGATACGATTGAATGCGTGCAGAAGAAAGCGGAATGGGCACTCAAGTGGATCAACAGTGACAATTTTACGGAACGTCTGATTGCCTTTGCAGCCGTAGAAGGGATTTTCTTCTCGGGTTCGTTCTGTTCCATTTTCTGGTTGAAGAAACGGGGTTTGATGCCGGGTCTTTCCTTCTCCAATGAGCTGATTTCCCGGGATGAGGGATTACATTGTGATTTCGCCTGTATGCTTTACACGAATCACATCATCAACAAGCTGCCGAAAGAACGTGTTTACGACATCATTCTGGACGCCGTAGCGATCGAAAAAGAGTTCGTAACTGACGCTCTGCCCGTATCGCTGATCGGTATGAATGCGGTCTTGATGAATCAATACATTGAGTTCGTGGCGGATCGTTTACTGTTAGCCTTAGGACTTGAGAAGCAGTTCAACGCGACGAATCCCTTTGATTTCATGGAGATGATTTCGCTGCAAGGCAAAACCAACTTCTTCGAAAAACGCGTAGGTGAGTACCAGAAAGCGGGCGTTATGGCCAACCAGCAGGAAAAAGATGCGAACAAATTCGCCCTAGACGAAGATTTCTAAGCGTATCACCTGTTTGATTGTATAGAAAAACCCGCAGCCCCGTGTTGCGGGTTTTTTATGTCTGAACTTTGAAGCTTCGCTTCAAGAAATTTTTTTTTGAAATGGACTTAGATTTTTATCAGGACGAAATTTTTGAAAAACGCAGCTTTTCGGGCCAGGAGATACGTAATAAAGAGTTTGAAAATTGTGTTTTCCAGCAATGTGATTTCTCAGAAAGTAATTTTTCGGGGAATCGCTTTACCGATTGTACCTTTACGGGTTGTAATATGGCCTTAGTACCGCTGAATCGTTCGGTATTAAATGGCGTTACGTTTCGGGATTGTAAGCTGATTGGCGTAAACTTTAGTGCCTGCGAAAGCAGTATGTTTAGTGTAAGCTTTCAAGGGTGTAAACTAGACTTCGCTTTATTTACTAACAAGAAGATAATCAAGACGTTGTTCAGCAAATGTTCCTTAAAAAGTGTTGATTTTTCGGGGAGTGCACTAACGGGTAGTCATTTTCAGGAATGCGATCTGGAGAATGCTATTTTTTCACAAACCAAACTCGATCAGGTAAACTTTTTAACGGCGTATAACTTCACGATTGATCCCGAACAGAACGTGGTTAAAAAAGCTAGATTTTTATCCGAAAGTTTAGCCGGATTGCTGCGTAAATACGACTTAAGGATTGAGTAAATTTCTTACGCTAAATCTCTAATTACGAGTGATACGAACATCAATACTTTTAGCATATATAATACTTATTATATAGTTAGTTTATTTCTTTTGTAATGCCTGCTTTTGCCAGTTAACTTTGGCTTATTCCCTGTTTCTTTATCAGAAATTTACGGACTAGGGGACTAGTGCTATACTAGGATTCTAGCTATTCTGTAGGGGATCTTCATTCTTCCGGTGTATTGTAGAGTAAGGTGAAGACTGGAAAAACCGGTCTTTGCTATAAACAGAAACTCAGTTATGGCTTTCATACAAACCATGCGGTGGTTCGGGCCGCAGGATCCCGTTTCGCTCATGGACATCCGGCAGGCGGGTTGCACGGGCATTGTCACGGCTCTGCATCAGATTCCGGTAGGTGAAGTTTGGACGGTGGAGGCGATTCTGGAACGAAAACAACGCATTGAAGCGGATAACGATCGGTTTACCCCGCTACACTGGGCCGTTGTCGAAAGTTTGCCCGTACACGAAGACATCAAGAAAGGCCTACCTTCCCGTCATGCGTTTCTTGAAAATTACAAGACTTCGCTGCGAAACCTAGCGGCTTGCGGGATTACGACGGTTTGTTACAACTTCATGCCCGTACTCGACTGGTCACGGACGGATGTCGATTACCAGATGCCCGACGGCTCGCGAGCCTTACGCTTCGTATGGGAAGATTTCGCGTTGTTCGATCTATATATTCTGCAGCGACCGGGAGCCGAAAACCATTACGAACCTGACGTTCGGCAACGTGCCTACGAACGATTCCAGCATTTGTCGGCTGAAGAGCGTATCCGATTGACTAATACGGTTTTGCTGGGCTTACCCGGTTCTGAAGAAGCTTTTGAACTGACGACTTTTCAAAGCAAACTCGATGCATATAAAAGCATTGGTGATGCCGAGCTACGGACGAATCTCTACGAATTCATTCGGGAAGTAGCTCCGGTTGCCGAAGAAGTAGGCATTAGGCTCTGTATTCACCCTGACGATCCCCCAAAACCCTTGTTGGGCTTACCCCGGGTCGTAAGTACCGAAGATGACCTGGTACAGCTTTGCCAGGCCTACGATTCCGTGGCGAATGGGATTACTTTCTGTACGGGTTCGCTGGGGGTACGCCCCGATAATGATCTGGCAGGAATCGTTGAGCGGCTGGGTTCACGGATTCATTTCGTGCATTTACGGGCTACGAAACGCGAAGACAACCCTTTGAATTTCCACGAAGCCGATCACTTGTCGGGGGACGTGGACATGGTAGCGGTTATTCGGGCCTTGACGCTGGAACAAAAGCAGCGTCAGGAAACGGGCCAGGGGGAAACCGCTCTACCCATGCGACCGGACCACGGGCACCAAATGCTGGATGACCTGAATAAACGAACGTATCCGGGCTATTCGGCCATTGGCCGATTACGCGGACTGGCTGAATTACGCGGCGTGGAGTACGCCATTCTCCAGTCGCTGCCCAGGCAGTAAAACGTTCGTTCTTTTTACCTTATCATCTCTATTCGTTCTCAAGTATGCAGGTTTTCTCATTAAGCAATAAAATTGCCCTCATTACGGGCGGCGGCAGTGGCATCGGACTGGAAATTACGCGTTGTCTGAAAGAAGCCGGAGCCACCGTAGTCATTACCGGACGGCGAGAAGAAGTACTCCGCCAGACCATCCAGGAATTGGGCCAGGGAGCGTATTACTTTGTGAATGATGTAACCGACCTGAGCAACCTTCCTCAATTAGTAGCGGACATTGAGGCCCAGGTAGGGCCGATTGATATTCTGGTTAACAACGCGGGTATCAACATGAAAAAACCGGCGTTGGAAGTTACGGATGAGGAATTTCAGCGAATCATTCAAACCAACCTCAATGCCGTTTTTTCGCTTACCCGCGAATGTGCCCGCCGAATGATTGCCCGCGGGAGCGGTAGCATCATTATGATTACGTCGATGGCCGCGTATTACGGCATTGACCGCGTAGCGGCGTATGGAGCTTCGAAAACGGCCGTATCGGGACTGATCAAAATTCTGGCTTCGGAGTTTTCGCCGCATAACGTCCGGATCAACGCCATTGCTCCCGGATTCATAGAAACGGCCATGATGAAAACGGCCATGAGTGGCGATCCGGATCGCATGAACCGGGCCTTACGCCGTACCCCCATGAATCGTTTCGGTAAACCCAGCGATATTGGCTATGCCGCCGTTTTTCTGGCCTCCGAAGCGGCTGCCTACATCACGGGTGTATCCCTACCAGTAGATGGAGGAAATTCGATTGGATTTTAGTTCTGTTGTGGGCGTTGCGATGCCTGTGGGGGGGATAGATACCGATTCGATTCCCCGTATTGCATACGGGGCTAAGTATATTGAACTCCTTCGGAGTTAGGATATACGATTGAAGCGGCGAACACTGGTGCCGGTTTCCAAACCTGTACCCATCATTGGGCAGTTTTCAACGGCTGGATTGTAGGTACACGTTTGGAGCTTGCACCAGTAATGCATGGGTTTACTTTTCTAATCCGGACGTGATCTTTTGCGTCCGGATCCCTTACAAATCGCTACTGATACACCCGCACGTAATCCACTTCAAAGCGGGCCGGGAAGGACGTCTGGGAAGGGTCGCCGCCGTTTTGGCCTCCAATAGCCAAATTCAGTAGCAAGTAATGCGGCTGATCAAAGGGATGAGAACCGTCGGGATTGACGGTTTTCTGCGAGTCGGACGTTAGTAACAAGCGATCGTCGACGTACAGTTTGATCGAATTCTCATCCCAATCCATTCGCCAGATGTGAAACTGATTCGCCCAGTTTTTCTTAAAATCACTGAGCGGTACTTTCGTTGAATTCCAGTTGGCTTTGTACCGCGTCGGCGTAGCCCAGGCCACATTGGCCAGTAACGTATTGCGGTAGTATTCCATAATATCGATTTCACCGTTGGAGGGCCACTCGCCTTTGACACCCAGTGTCCAGAACGCGGGCCATAGCCCCGGGTCTACGTTAATTTTTCCCCGCATTTCAAAACGTCCGTACTGCCATTGATGAAGACCTTTGGTAATCAAACAGGCGGCGGTATAGTCAATCGTCTTGCGACTTTTTCGCCATTCGGTACTACCTGCTTCGTAGTTCGGATTGGGCTTATTTTCTTTCCGAGCTTCGATAATCAGTAACCCTTTTTTGCAATAAGCATTTTCGGGCTGGTACCACTGGAGCTCTTCATTTCGAACAAAACCTTGTTCAAACGTCCAGTTTTTAGGGTCGGGGGCTCCATCCGTATTAAATTCGTCGGCCCATACCAGTTTTCGGGCGGGCATAAAAGACGTACTAATGACGATCAGTAGCAGCAAAGAAAGAATACACTTCATCGGTTTAACAGGCGTAGATGTTTTACTCAAAAATAGAAACGGCCAGCGAAAAAGCTGACCGTTTCTAAAAGGCTTTCTGAAAACTT
This sequence comes from Siphonobacter sp., assembly GCF_048595215.1. Classification (NCBI taxonomy): domain Bacteria; kingdom Pseudomonadati; phylum Bacteroidota; class Cytophagia; order Cytophagales; family Cytophagaceae; genus Siphonobacter; species Siphonobacter sp. The sequence continues at coordinate 22,467 of NZ_JBMDWJ010000316.1, read as the reverse complement.
ATTTAGCAAGTAGTACCGCTCCTCGCTGGGTACTGACGCCTCGCTCGGGGTAATACGTACTGCGGTACTGCACCACCCAGGCATAACTCTGTGGCGGATAGGTACGGCCTTTGTAGGTTCCGTCCCAGCTTTCTTTGCGGTCCGTAGTACGGAAAATCATCTCACCCCAGCGGTCGTACACCCGGAATTCGTAATCCTGATCCGAAATATGATTAGTCACGACCTGCAGGCGATCATTCTGCCCATCGCCATTAGGCGAAAAGGCGTCCGGTACGAGAATCTGCGGATCGCATAAGTCGATGACTTCGATGTTATGAGCTTCACTACAGCCATCCTGCGTACTTACTTCCACGGTATAGGTTCCGATTCGATTGACGGAAATCACCCGCGTCGTTTCGTTGCCCGGCGTCCATAGATAACGGAACTGATCGTTGGGCCCACCGGTAAGCGTAATGGTCTGGTTATTTGGCTGACACAACGACGTCTTAGGAATCACGCTTACATTGGGTAGCGGTAATAGGTCCACTCGTACGGTATCCGATACTTCACAGCTAATCGCATTCGTTCGCGGAATGGTAACGACTACCGAGTAATTGCCCGCCTGATCAACCGTGATCAGTTGCGTATTGGCTCCCGTGTTCCAGAGGTATGACAAACCGCCCGGCAGGGCATCCAATTCCAGCGTTTTGCCCGTACAAAGCTTCTGATCCGGCCCAAGGCTATAATTGGGTGGCGTTTCCAGGGTTACCTGAATGGTATCAGCACTAAAACAATCGCCGATGAGTACGAACACGACATACTGTCCGGAAGAATCCACCCGAATACTGGAAGCCGTACTATCCACGGCCAGAATCCGACCATTACGTTGCCAGATGTACTGACTATTGGGGAAGTTATTTTTGGAATCCAGTACCACACTTTTAGCACACACATTCAGATCCTGCCCCAGATTGGCAATGGGCGTGGGATTGACCGTCACCTGTTGCGTCATGGTCGTATCTTTACAGGCGTTGTACTGTCGTAGCGTAACGGTATACGTACCCGCAGCAGCGTAGGTATACTGACCCGACTGCTGGGTCGATTTTCCTTTTCCATCGCCAAAATCCCATTCGTACTTATCTTTCAGCGGATCACAAATGGGCCCCGTACCGAACTCAATGGGGTCGCCAAAACAGACATCTGCGACGCTGATTCCCGGACCCGAAGGCGGTTCGATAATGCTTTGTACGAAGTTTGGCAAACCCAGTTGACTTAATTTTCCCCCGAGGTTAAAGCCATCCAATTCAAACTCCACGTCCGTCGAATCAGCCGAAGGCGGTGTAATTACACCCAGGTACTGACTGCCTTTGACGGCCATGTAGATTTTACCGTCGGGAGCATACTGTAAGGCACCGAATTCCTTTTCAGAACGAGCTACTTCAATACGGGTCGAGGCGATGATGGTTGAATCCGTATTGCTGATGTCGTACTGATACAGAATGGATTCGGTACTGTCATTGCCCCGTAATGAAACGTAGACCTGCTTCCCATCGGGTGAAAACTCAATCCCGTAAGCGGAAGGTGGAGCAGGGCCTAAATCCAGCGTAATCGGCGGTGGCGTGATCGCTCCCGTGGAATCATTGAAGTTGTAAATTTCTGCGTAGTTCTTACTGCCGTTGGAACCCGGAATGACCACGCCCATTTTACCGCCCGAGCTGGCGAATTTGATTTGGCCTTCGCCCTGATATTTCGAGGTATGCGGAATACCAATTTCCGGCGAATCCGCATCTTCCAGACCACTCTTGGTCAGCCGCTTTAGAATGAATTTGTTATTACCAAGCCCGTGTGAAAGCACCCAATAGGTAGAATCCTTCGGATTTTCGATGGAGGTGAGGCGTTCACTTACATTACAGTCTCCCGTCTGTATATTCTTGTCCAGAATCACCCCTTTTCCGCCATTGCCCCGCATATCCACTCGCGTGTATTGCAGACATCGGGTCGAATCGTTTACATCCCGGGTAGTAAAAACGTAGTAAATAGTCTCGCAACCCCGACAGCTCGGTTGCGGAACGATTAGTGCCGCTTGCGTCGAATTCGGACTACCGCTCAAACTCGTGGTATCGCTGGCATCCCGGGACGTCATGACGTTACCGTCTTTGTCGTAAATTTTTCGTCCGTCGGTATAAAATAGTAGGTTGCCTTTCCGGTCGGAAATCGATGAACTTCCCTCGGGCGTATTAATCTTTCCGTCCGTAATGACCGTCGGCTGACCTCCTTCGAAGCTAATGCCGGCATTCGAACCAAAGTACCATTTAGAAGCCTGCTGATCGGATTCACCACAAATCTTGACGTTAATTCGGTCGGTTACGGTACAGCTATCGCGATTCATTACTTCCACTGAATAACAGCCCTTTTCCGTCACCGTTATCGTACGAGTCGTATCTCCCGTGGGATACCATAAATACTTGACGGAACCTTCAGCCGGAGGCGTACCCTGAAAAAAACGTGAATCGTAAGGATCGAGTACTAACTCGCTGCCTTTACAAATGGTCGTATCTTCTTTGCCCTGAAAAAACTCGAAAGCGGGGGGCAGGGTAGAAATTTTGATGGTTGTATCCGTTGAATACTCGTCTCCGGAAGCTAGTTTTCCCCGTACCGAAACCCGGTACGAACCCTGCTGCAAATACAGGTGAGCGGGTTTGGCTTTCGTTGAACTCTTCGCCTGCGGATCGGAAGTATTGGGATCTTCAAAGGTCCACAGCCAGCTGGTAGCCGTCACGCCCGTTACTTCAAAGCGAGTGGAATCCCCACCGCAGCCCTGTTCGGGCTCGCACTTGCGACCGGTTACCCGAATCGACGGCTTGACCGTCTGAGCTTGGGCGACCAGAAAGCAGGTAATCCATAGAAGCACCGTAAAATATATCTTTCGAATCATACCCGATGTGGCTTTATTTACGTTTTAAACGACGTAGATCGGGAAAGGTCTTTGCGGTGGCGGTAGCAAGAGACGAATCACGAGATGAGTACGTTGAATATTTCGACGTTGGTTTCTTAACCTTCGATGAAGAAGACACGCTCGGTGAGAGGTTGGTTCGAACGGCTACTTTTTCGTGGATCAATTTCCTGGAAATTAACGGAAACTTCTACTACAAATTTTGTGAAGGTTTATGCAACTTGCCGAACTTTTGAAAATTTTTCGCTAGATCGGAATTTTTAGGAAACCGATTTCCCCGCACGCCCCAACTTTCTACCGAACCTGAATGACCCCTTAATCTGATGAGTCTGGTTTTTGGTTGTACGCCATGATAAAACATCTCCTTATAGTCGCCGTTGTGCTGTTGAGTATACTGCAAACGCAGGCCCAGGATCCGCAGCTGTCGCAGTTCTACGCGGCTCCGATGTACCTGAATCCGGCATTTGCGGGCTCGGCTCTGGCTCCGCGTGCTACCCTCAATTACCGTAATCAGTGGCCAGCCCTTAATGCCAACTACGTAACGACCATTGCCAGTGTGGATACGTATCTGGACAAGATCAATTCCGGCGTGGGTTTGATGGTCATGAACGACGCCCAGTTTAGCAACCTCCGTACCCTGGATGTAGGCTTACAATACGCATACCAGGCTCGCCTGAGCGAATCGGTACGGTTACGGGCGGGGATCCAGGCTTCGTACGTGAACCGGAGCGTCAATTATTACAACCTGGTTTTTAACTACGAACTTAACGGTACCGGCGGTGTTACGCCCATCTATAATGACCCCGTAGCCGATACGGGTCCTCGGATCAACTACCTGGATTTTTCGGGTGGTTTACTAACTTATTCCGATCAGTTCTGGGCGGGTATATCGGTTCACCACCTTAACCGACCAAATCAGTCGTTCTCGGCTACACCCGAGCGGTTACCCATGAAGATCAGTTTGCAGGGTGGTTTCAAAATTCCGTTGATGGGTTGGGAGCTGGGCAATGGCCTCGGAGCCGACATGGGACGTGAACGCAGTCTTTCCCCCGCCATTCTCTACAAAAAACAGGGGAAATTTGATCAGTTGGATTTAGGGCTGTACATGACCTACGATCCGCTGACGCTGGGTATCTGGTACCGGGGTATTCCCATCAAACAGTACGATCGCGGTCTGAACAATCACGACGCCCTGGTCTTTCTGGTAGGTTATCGGCAGGACAACTTTTCCATTGGTTACAGTTACGACGCCACCATTTCCACCCTGAGTATGGCTTCGGGTGGAGCCCACGAGTTGTCCATTTCGTATACGCTCGACGCCTTCTTCGATCCCAAGCCCTATCCGCGTAAACGCAAGCGGGAACTGGCCTGTCCCAAGTTCTGACGATTTACCTAAGTCGATGGTTTTCAGCACGGATCGCCTTACCTTGTACGGGTGAGGAAAGGAAACCTTTTTACCTACTTTTGCTGTTAAAAGGGAAGATATTTTCTAGGGGTTTGTCTACCAAAAAACGCCTTTATACCATATCTCTGATTTTGCTCTCCTGGGAAACTTCCAATTGGAAGACTCTTTCCAGCGGGTTTTCTTCTATTTTTGTGTGGCTTCGGCCCAAACCTTTTAAAAAGATTTCGCAACAATGGCTCAACAGTATGATTTGATCGTAGTAGGAAGTGGCCCTGGCGGTTATCCTACTGCCATACGTGCTTCCCAACTGGGCATGAAAGTCGCAATTGTAGAGAAAGAAAGCCTCGGAGGGATCTGCCTCAACTGGGGTTGTATTCCAACAAAAGCTCTTTTAAAGTCTGCTCAGGTTTTTGAATATATTAAACACGCCAAAGATTACGGCATTACGATTCAGGACGGATCTTACAACGCTGATTTCAGTGCTGTCATTAGCCGTTCACGGGGTGTTGCTACTTCCATGAGCAAAGGCGTAGCTTTCCTGATGAAGAAGAATAAAATCGACGTCATCATGGGTTACGGCAAAGTAAAAGCCAACAAAACGGTTGAAGTAACCGCCGCTGACGGAGCGAAAACGGACTACACAGCTACCAAAGGCGTTGTAATCGCTACGGGTGGTCGGGCTCGTGAGTTGCCCAACATCAAAATCGACGGCGAAAAGGTAATCGAATACCGCAAAGCCATGTCCCTCGAAAAGCAGCCTAAATCAATGCTGGTCATTGGTTCAGGAGCTATCGGTGTGGAGTTTGCTTACGTATACGCCAGCATGGGTACGAAAGTGACCATCGTAGAGTTTCTGCCGAGCGTTGTTCCCGTGGAGGACGAAGACGTATCGAAAGAACTGGCCAAGCAATACAAAAAACTTGGTATCGACATCTACACCAACTCGGCCGTTGAATCAGTGGATACGAGCGGTGAAGGTTGCAAAGTGAAAGTAAAAACGCCGGACGGAGAGAAATTCTTCGACGTTGACGTGGTACTTTCTGCGGCTGGTGTCGTAGCTAATATTGAGAATATTGGTCTGGAAGACGTAGGCATCGCTACGGATAAAGGTAAAATCACGGTCAATCAGTGGTACGAAACCAATGTTCCTGGTTTCTTCGCGATTGGCGACTGTGTACCTGGTCAGGCTTTGGCTCACGTAGCTACTGCTGAAGGTATTATCTGTGCTGAGCACATTGCCGGTCACCATACCGAAGCGTTGGATTACGGTAACATTCCGGGCTGTACCTACTGCTCACCCGAGATTGCTTCTGTAGGTCTGACTGAAAAGAAAGCCCGTGAACTGGGTTATGATGTGAAAGTGGGTAAATTCCCCTTCGCAGCTTCTGGTAAGGCAACCGCAGCCGGTGCCCGCGATGGTTTCGTAAAAGTTATTTACGATGCTAAATACGGCGAGTGGCTGGGTGCTCACATGATCGGTACCAACGTTACGGAAATGATTGCTGAAGTAGTAGCGGCTCGTAAGCTTGAAACAACGGCTCACGAAATCCTGCGTACGGTTCACCCGCACCCGACCATGTCGGAAGCGGTGAAAGGTGCTACCGAAGCAGCTTACGGCGAAGCCATCGACTTATAAGATTGCTTTTGCATTCCATAAAAAACTCCCTTTCAAATCGCTTTGAAAGGGAGTTTTTTATTTCAGGTTTAAATTCACCCTTGATCCCCGCATTGCATACGGGGCTAATCCTATTGAACTCCTTCAGGGTTGGGTAATGCGATACAACTGAGCATGCTAACCCCAAAGGGGTTGAATATGATTAGCCATGGGTTACACCCCTGGTACAATCGGTAAGCTCTAAACTGAAAACTCCTCTCTTTTTCCAGGGTTTCCCGGAACTTTCAACGTCTACAATTTGTGATAATCAGGTGCTTGTGGGTAAAGATCCGCGGGTACACACCGGAAGCTGGTATGTATTTATTAGCGTTTTCGAAAACTCTTCCTTACCAAGGAAAGTTGAATACTTGGTTTTTCTTTTGACGCGTGTGTACGTCTAATTCAAACCGTATTCAAAAGGGTCTACAAGCCTTTTTTCAGGAGAAACTATAACAAAATACCAACATCCTGCGGTAAAAGGATTAAAATTTTGTGGATAACCGATATTTTTGAAAGCCCATTTTAAGTGCTTTCTGCCAGAGGAGTAATTAGCAAGGCTAAAACCTGGCACAAACTTCTTTATTTGATTGATTACAAACTTGTTAGCATAACGGAAAGGCTCCGATTCATTCCATTGAAAGTAACCGTATTTCCCTATGAATACCAGTAAAAAATCTGTAAATAATGACCCTGACGTCGTATTGATTGGTGCCGGGATTATGAGTGCCACCCTGGGGATGATGCTCAAAGAATTGCAACCCGACCTGACGATTGAAATCTTTGAACGCCTGGATGTAGTGACTGCGGAGAGTTCCGATGCCTGGAACAATGCGGGTACCGGTCACTCGGCCTTCTGCGAATTGAACTATACGCCGCAAAAACCCGACGGCTCCGTTGAAATTAACAAAGCCATTAAGATCGCCGAGTCGTTTGAATTATCACGCGAATTCTGGGCGTATCTGGTGGAAAAAAATATTGTTACTTCACCGCAGGACTTCATTGTCAATACACCGCACATGAGCTTTGTTTGGGGCAATGACAATGTGGATTACCTGAAGAAACGGCATCAGGCCCTGACGAAGAATCACCTCTTCAAAGGCATGCTCTACTCCGAAGATCCTGCGGAGATCGGCGAGTGGGCCCCGCTCATCACGGAGGGTCGTGACCCGAATGAGAAAATCGCCGCCACGCGAATGGACATTGGTACTGATGTCAATTTCGGTGAACTTACTCGGCGTATCTTTAACTATTTGAAGGGTTTGCCCGGCGTATCGCTTTCACTCAATCACGAAGTTCGCGACATTGATCGCCAACGCGACGGTCGCTGGAAAGTGGAGGTAAAGAATCGGAAAGGTGGTAAAAAGCGTGATTTACTAACGCCTTTTGTTTTTATTGGAGCGGGTGGTGGTTCGCTGCACTTACTGGAAAAATCAGGAATCAAGGAAGGAAAAGGCTTTGGTGGATTCCCGGTAAGCGGTCAGTGGCTGGTTTGTACCGATCCGGCCATTATCGAACGTCACCAGGCTAAAGTATACGGCAAAGCAGCCGTAGGTTCGCCTCCGATGTCGGTACCTCACTTGGATACGCGGGTGATTGATGGGAAGAAAGCATTGCTTTTCGGACCTTACGCCGGTTTCTCGACGAAGTTTTTGAAAAACGGGTCGTACCTCGATTTACCCAAATCAATCAAGCTGAATAACATTGGCCCCATGATGGCGGCAGGTATTCAGAATATTCCGCTGACCAAATATCTGATTGATCAGGTACGTCAGTCACCGGAAGATCGACTGAACGCTCTCAAAGATTATATGCCCTCGGCCCGTCTGGAAGACTGGAAACTCGAAGTGGCTGGTCAACGGGTACAGGTGATCAAAAAAGACCCCAAGAAAGGCGGAATTTTGGAATTTGGTACGGAGGTCGTTAGTGCCGCTGACGGCTCCATTGCCGCCCTGTTAGGAGCTTCGCCGGGAGCTTCTACGTCCGTTGCCATCATGCTGGACTTACTCAAGCGTTGTTTCGCCGAAAAATCAAGCTCCGAAGCTTGGCAGTCGAAGCTACGGGAAATGATTCCTTCCTACGGAAAATCGCTAGCTAAAGATGCAGCTCTGTTGGAAAAATCCCGCGATCGGACGGCTCGTGCGTTAGGATTAAATGGCGTAGAAGTATAGGAAGAAGTCTCTGATGCAATACATATACTAGGCTGTCAGCTTCTCGCTGACAGCTTTTTTATTGCACGCAGGGTAGGGGCATAAAACACAAAAAGCCCGCTTAGAGCCGGCTTTTTGTAAAGTGGTACCGAAGGCGGGACTCGAACCCGCATGTCCGTAAAGACACACGCCCCTGAAACGTGCGTGTCTACCAATTCCACCACTTCGGTATCTTTGGCTTTGGGATTGCAAAAGTAGCATAAAGAGGTACCCTCGTCAAGATTTTGCTTACTTTTTTTGAAAATTTATTTTTGACAATCCCCTTCAAACCTCTGTATAAGCTAGTTGTAATGTTTATTTTTGTTCGTCCATGGGAGCAAATTAGTGAACTTTCCTATCCGCAAGCACGGTTTTTGTCACAAGCCTACTCTCATTCCTTAACGATTGAACTGTATACCCACGATGAAATCCCTTTTATACCGCTACGCCTTGGTCGCAGTGGTGCTGGCTTGTCTTACTTCCACTCTTCTTCCCGATGAGCTTGGTAGCGTATTTAGCCGAATCAATAGTGAAGTTGACGAGCGTTCCCAAGCTTACGAGAAACTGGGCGAGGCTACTCGTCTGATCGGACATCGGCTTACGGGTAGTCCGAATGGACAAAAAGCGGAAACCTATGCCTACGATCTACTCAGAAGTTACGGCTTTCGTGATGTATCGTACCAGCCTTTCGACCTGGAAGCCTGGAGTCGTGATACCGTAACCCTAGCTATTGCTCCCCGCAAAAGCGACAATTTCCAGGACATTCCCGTCGTAGCCCTGGCTCACTCACCCCTGGAGGCGAATGTAAGTGCGGATCTCGTCGACGTTGGAAACGGCCTGGAAGCTGATTTTGAGGCTCAAAAAGCCCGCATCTCGGGTCGGGTGGTACTAGCTAACCTTGGTTTACTGGGAGCCGCTCCAGGAACGAAAAACTTGCACCGCTCGGAAAAAACGGCTCTGGCCACCCGTTACGGAGCCGCGGGCATCGTAATGGTGAACACCGTTCCGGGAAATGTCCTGCTGACGGGCACCGCTTCCGTAACTGGCTCGCTGATTACCATTCCAGCCGTTTGTATTTCACTGGAAAGCGGTCAGCGGATTCGGGAATGGATGACGGAAGAAAAACTCATGGCTCTGGTGGATATGCGAAACCACAGCCGGAAAGTACAGGCCCGAAACATCGTAGCGACGCTCAAGGGAAGAAGTAAAGATAAAATCGTCATCGGAGCCCACCTCGACAGCTGGGATCTGGCTACGGGAGCCATCGACAACGGTCTGGGATCGTTTGCCATTATGGACATTGCCCGTACCCTGAAAAAACTCAACCTGAAACCTCGCCGGACGATTGAATTCGTTTTATTCATGGGCGAAGAACAGGGATTGTTGGGTTCTAAAGCGTACGTGAAGGCCGCCAAACAAACCAATACGCTCGACCGTATTCAGTACATGATCAATCTGGATATGACCAATCAGCCTTCCGGGATGAATATTTCTGGCTGGGATGCCATGGAAGCTTTTTGCAATCAGGTCGGCAGTCAGATTCAAGCCGTAGAGCCTAACTACAAAAATGAAATCATGAACCGGGCTGGTTTGCATTCCGATCATCAGCCTTTTATGCTGGAAGGTATTCCCACGCTAACGCCGCTGGGTCACTTGCCCCCAACGGTAGGTCGTACGTACCACACCAACCTCGATACGTTTGATAAAGTGGATAAAGAAGGCTTGCGGAATACGGTTCGTTATACCGCCATGATGTTGTACGCCCTGGCGAATACTCCCGAACTGCCCGCTCGTAAGCTCACTTCCGAACAAACGAAAGCGTTTCTGGAAAAACAGGGTTTGAAGGACGAACTCATGCTGGGCAAGGAATGGCGTTGGTAAGAAACACAAAACCCGGAGCAAAGACTCCGGGCTTGTTCGCCTTAACACCAAATAAAAAGTCAACAGGAGCCGGTTCATGCCGGCTCTTTTTTATTCAAAAGCTCATTCCCATTCGCATCGAGAAGCGATTGTACGCGTAATCATAATATACACCTTCGCCGTAGCCGTTTTCAGTACCACTGGATAACAACTGGCGTTTGTACCCTACACTCCAGCTCAAACTCGAACTACCTCCCGTAGCAAAGCGTAAGCCCAGAGCCGGGTTCAAATGAAGACCGCCTCGTTTATACGAAAGCGTATTGTTTTTGATGAGTCCGGTCATGCCCTTTCCAATGTCAATGGCGTAGAAAGGCGTTACTTTTTGATTCTTCAGGAAATCGCCCCGTAAGCCGAGCGATAGCGGTACAATCATTTGGGTTCGGTACGCATCCACGCCGACAGTAAGTCCTACGGCCAGAGCGGGAATAAACCGGTATCCGTTAAAAGTCAGTGCTGAAAAACTGGCTTTGCTTATGGCCGGCTGGTTGTTGAAGGCTACCCGGCCCAGCAAAATACCCATCTCCGTATGGTTCGTATACCCCCGGCGTTGGTTGACCTGAGCGTACACGGAGCTACTCAACAGCATAAAGAATAAAATTTGCTTCATAAGGGTAAATAGTAAAGGACAGAAGCTTGAAAGGATTCCATACGACCCCGTCCGATCATGGTGGGACTAACTACGTTTAACAAACCAGTCTGGTACCGAATTTCCAGGCCTACCTGCTGACCAAACCATTCGCCCTGGGTACCCAGGCCCAGTAGGCCGCCGAGCTCCGTCTGTCGGTAGGTTTCATTCCGGTTGTACGTGTATTCGTAAAAAGTAGGCAGACTGGACCTCCAGGGCTCATCAATTCTTCCTTTTTCCAAAGCCTTTAACTGATACGCTACTTGTAGGCCTGCGAATCCATAGAGCCGCCAGCGGGAATTCAGGGACTGATTGTATTCGGCCAGTAAGGGCAGGCTGATGAGATCCCGGAGGAAACGAATCGGCGGGCCGTAGGCGATCTGTTTCGTTGGCGTGTTCCGCAATGGATCAATTCTTCCCCCGCCTTGCTCATAGTTCAACTCCGTACGAAAGGCCCAGTGCGTACTCAACCGATGCCGCCAGCCCAAGCCGCCCGTAAATCCGGATTGAAATCTACGTCCTAGAAAGTTGCTTGCACGGGTCGTTTGAGCAGGCCAAATACCGGGGTAACTTATTTCGTTACTCGTCCAGAGTTGCGTTTCTGAAGAAGCACTTTCTCCCGTAAAGTGCGATCGGCTCAAGCCGCCGCGTAGGTACAACTGATTCGTCTGCCCCTGAGCAAACCCAGTAATCAGCAGTACTAGCCACACTAGATGTCTCATAAGGCTAATTAGAGATCTTTACGTCGTACGGGAATTTTGCTTAACAGCTTGGGATTGTTTCGATTACTGTAATCGTACTGATAGAAACCATCCTTTCCAATCAGCATCAGCACTTTGGTACTGAGCGGAATCACATCGTACGCATCCATGCCCTTGAAGTGGTTGAGCATTTTCTTATCCAGTTGTAAAGGATCACTCACATCATAGCTTTTCAGACCGTATTTTCCTTCGCAAACGAACAAGGTCGGGTGGTCCACGCCCAATCCGTAAGGCTCCTGCATGGGAAAGCTTTTCAATAGTTTCGGGCTGTACATGTTCGAGACGTCGATCACATCCAGTTGATTGTTCTGGGAAGGTCCACACATCGCACTGCCTTGCTGAGCCCGTAAGGTCACAAAAGCATAGTTATCGTGTACTACCACCGGATCACAGGCTCGTACGTGGCTTAGCGTAGATACGCGGACGGGGTTATTTGGATCGGCATTGGAAAGAATATGCATACCCGTCGTCGAACCTACGTACAGGCGGTCTTTATACGGATAAATGGTTTCGATGCCCCAGCCTAGCGTAACGGCATTACCCTTTTGCGGATTTTTAGGTTGCGTAATGTCGAAAAGCTGCATATTCTGGTTGGTGACGGCGTACAGGATATTATTCACAATCGCAAAACGAGCCATCGAGCCACCAGTACCGCTTCCTTGACTTCCCCCAGAACTTTTACTGTCGGAATACAGCGAAGATGAAGCAAAACTATTTAGCCAGCCGCCCCAACCCCCTGGATTCGTTGCATTGCCTTCGCAGTCCGTTTCCGTCACCTGAGTGACCAGGTTAGGGGTATAATCCGTGATCACCGTAGCCTCCTGCTGGGTATTTCCCCAATTCGACGCGTTTGTAGACCAGCTAATCCCTTCTACCATACCGCTCTGAAAAGCATTCGTAATCCGTTGCAATTGTAGGGGTTGCCGGGGGTTGGAAATATCAAAAACCAGAAAATCTGTATAACTATCGGCGTACAGCGTGTTGCCCTTCACCGCCATATCGGCATTACCTAAAATACTGATAAACGATAGGTTGACGGGATTGGCCGGGTCCGTATTGTCAATGACGTGAATCCCCTTCTTTACTTCATTGATGAAGAGAAAGTTATCCTTGGCGTAAATTTTGCCAGGATTTTCTAAACCCGTAGCTTCCTTAATGGCTACCCCATTCTGACGTAATTCACTCAAGGAAACTTGAAAGGGGGAGAGCTGGCGGTATACACGGGTTTGCTGACACTGGTCTTCGCAGGAGCTAAGGCCAAATGCCGCCAGAATGAATACGAGTAGAGGCTTTTTCATCGAGTAGTCGTAGGATATAAGGTGAATAAAGGGTTAAAGACGCGACGATCCGGGTTGCTCGAGCAGGAACAGCCGATTACTACTTCTTTATTGGATGATTTCCGGTTTACCTTACCTACCTGTCACTCAGTCCTTTACTGTATAAGGCAGGCATTGCCCATCAATGCAGTCTACCGTTACCGGAGTTACCTGTACGCAATCCGAGATCTTTCCTTCCCGGGTATTTACTTTCTTTTCTAACTGGTTATAGCTCCGTACTTTCTCTTCCAGTCGGGCTACGTCGGCGGCCTTCAGCGAATACACCAGATATTTCCAGGGGCCACCACAGGGTTTGCTACCAAAGGCAATACTACCGCACACTCGCTCGCTCTGACAGGCTTTGTCCTGAATGAAGGCCAGGATCTCCTGCTCCATTCCACGAAGTCGCTCGCTGTCATCCCGGTAAATTTTCTCTTTTTCACAGGATACTAAAACCAGCAAGAGCCCTCCCAGAGCGAGTATGCGTTTCATAACTATTCATTTTAAAAATTGGCTTTTACAGGAAAGGTATGGTAAAGACCCTCTTGAAGACCAGAAAGTTGGAAAGGCAAAAAAGTTTTTTCAAAAAAGTTTACTTAAAAAACGTTAAGACCCCGGCTTTTCAGGCGTAGGCACAAAAAAAGAGCAGCCTGAAGCTGCTCTTTCGAATGATATATGGAAAGCGAAACTAGGCTAGCTCGGCAATTACCGTTTGACCAGACACGGGTTTATCTCCCAGTTTAACCAGAATTTTAGCGTCTAGGGGGAGAAAAATATCCACCCGGCTACCGAATTTAATAAAGCCAAATTCTTCACCCTGCGTGACCGCATCGCCTTCTTTTACGTACCAGCAAATGCGGCGGGCCAAAGCCCCGGCAATCTGACGAAACATCACTTCTACGCCGGATTCATGTCGTACCACGATGGTCGTACGTTCGTTTTCCGTCGAGGACTTGGGATGCCAGGCTACCAGGTATTTTCCGGGATGATACTTGAAAAAGGAGACCATGCCGGAAAGCGGACTGCGATTGACGTGCACATTAATCGGCGACATAAAAATGCTTACCTGCCGGCGGGGACCGTTGAAATACTCCGTTTCAACCGTTTCTTCAATCACGACCACTTTTCCGTCCGCTGGGGCGATGATATGCTTGGAATCCTGAACCGTTTTACGACGGGGACTTCTGAAAAACTGTAGAATGATTAAGTAGACAATGATACTTACTACGATCACGACCTGACGGGTCAGAGTCTGGGCTGGAAATAGGTAGGCAATCGTAGCATTAATGGCCAGCAAGATGGCCAGAGCCAGGGACAACGTAGCAATACCTTCTCGGTGGATGGTCATAGGGCTAAATCTTGAGAAACTTCGACTATCCGGGCTTTCGTACGCCCTGTAACAGCGAATCAGCTTTTTTTCTTAGGTGTACCCGAGCCAAAGCGGCTCGGTTGGGGCCGCAAGGTACAAAAAATAGCACGATTCCTTAGTGTACGGTAATCAGATAATGAACCGTACGAGCGGGCTTTTGCTTAGGGTCAGAGGGAACGTAGTTAAGAATCCAGAGCGTCGTTCCTTTGCGTAAGCCCTTGACCGTATAGATCTGTTCACCACCAGCACCGGGGCGAAGTGGCTTATTGGCCTGATACTTACTGGTAATCTTCACTACGCTTGAGTCGCTCAACACGTAGGTCCATTGATGACCCATCTCAGGATTACTTCCCAGACGAATCTCACGGCTATTTCCTACTCCCAGCGTTAATCTACCCGGCCCTTGGGCCCAGGCTCCTACACTCAGGAGCAGTAAGGCTCCCATCAGGCTCCAGTGTTTCATCAGCTATAGCGGTCGTTACGCCAGGGATAGGCCGTATTGGAATACCCCCGCTCTTCCCAAAAACCTAATTTATTCTGCGGTAAAAACTGAATCCGTTTGATCCATTTCGATCCTTTCCAGGCGTACAGCTGGGGTGTAATCATCCGGACCGGACCACCATGTTCGAGGGCGAGCGGTTCGTCGTATACGGTATGGGCTAGTAATACGTCGGGTTTCAGGGCTTCTTCCAGCGAAACGTTTGTCGTATAAGTATCGTAGCCGTAACATAACAAGTGGGTAGCCGTTTCCTTGGGTTGTACCAAGGCTGCCAGATCCATGAGCCGAACGCCTTTCCAGACCATGTCCAGCTTCGACCAGGTCGTTACGCAGTGAAAATCGGAGGTATCCTCGGTTTGCGGTAACGCCATGAAATCGTCCCATTTCAGAATCACAGGATGTTCTACTTCACCGTCGATGGTCAATCGCCAGCGGTCCAGTGAAATATCGGGATGATAACCCAGGTCCAGTACGGGCCACTTTTGCGTAATGGTTTGTCCAACGGGGACTTGCGGCATTCCGTGACGATTGGTCGGGCCCTTCCCCTGGGGCCGTTCGTCGGCGATGGAGGGCGTATTGTTTATACGTTCTTCGAACCGGGCTTTAAGCTTCATCCGGGCCTCGATGATACGCTCCAGTTTTTCGTCGGGTGATTGTTCCATGGCAGTTGAGCTTCTTCTCCTTCAAATGTATAAAATACCAAGTAAAAAGCCCATTCCTATGGAACGGGCTTTCACAGCATTTTACTAATTTCTTATCGATTAGGCTAAAGTCAGAACGGCCAGTTCGCGTACGGCCCGGGCGATTCCTTCAGGATCAAATCCACATTCCCGGTGCAATTCAAGCTGCTCGCCGTGTTCAACGATGCGATCCGGAATACCCAGCCGTTTTACTTTAGCCGTATACCCATGTTCCGTCATGAATTCCAGCACTGCTGAACCCATACCTCCCATCACACAACCATCTTCTACGGTAATAACTTTATCAAACTTCTGGAACACTTCGTGTAAGAGAGCTTCGTCTAATGGCTTCACAAAACGCAGGTCATAATGAGCAGGCGTCAACCCCTCTTTTTCGAGCAGTTGGCAGGCACTAGGTACGTAATTACCAATCGGTCCGATGGTCAGAATAGCCACTTCTTCGCCATCCTGTACCTTACGACCTTTACCGATTTCGATTAGTTCGAAGGGTGTACGCCAGTCGGGCATTACGCCTTCGCCCCGAGGATACCGGATCGTGATGGATTGAGTACCGGATTGTACGCTGTCACTTTGAGCCGTGTACATCAGGTTTCGTAGCTCCTGTTCGTTCATGGGAGAGGCTACGATCATATTGGGAATGCAACGCATAAAAGCGATGTCGTACGCTCCGTGGTGCGTCGGTCCGTCGGCTCCGGCAAAACCAGCCCGGTCCAGACAGAAAACGACGGGTAACTCCTGAATACAAACGTCGTGTACAACCTGATCGTAGGCCCGCTGCATGAAAGTACTGTAGATGTTACAGAATACCGTCAGGCCTTGGGTAGCCATACCCGCTGAAAACGTAACCGCGTGCTGTTCCGCAATGCCCACATCGAAAGCCCGTTCCGGCATGGCTTTCATCATGATATTCATGGAAGAACCACTCGGCATGGCGGGCGTTACGCCTACGATTTTAGCATTCTGTTCCGCCAGTTCCACCAGCGTATTACCAAATACTTCCTGGTATTTCGGTGGCTGGGGTTTCTCGTATACTTTCTTGAAAATCTCCCCGGTAATCTTATCGAATTTTCCGGGAGCGTGCCACTTGGTCTGATCCTTCTCCGCCGGACCGTATCCTTTGCCCTTGACGGTTACGCAGTGCAGAATTTTGGGGCCCGGAATAGCTTTCAAATCCGAGAAGATTTCTGTCAGATGATCGACGTCATGCCCGTCTACGGGACCAAAATACCGTAAATTCAGCGATTCAAACAGGTTGCTCTGATGCAGTAACGTCGCTTTAAGACCATTTTCGATCTTCGAAACGATTTCCTGAGCCGTCCGTCCGAAATTACTCATTTTACCGAGCAGGTTCCAGACTTCATCCTTCACCCGATTGTAGGTATGAGACGTGGTAATATCGGTCAGATAATCCTTCAGGGCTCCTACGTTCGGATCGATACTCATGCAATTGTCATTGAGGACAATCAGCAAATTCGTATCCTTCAGCGAACCCGCGTGGTTCATGGCCTCGAAGGCCATACCGCCCGTCAGAGCGCCATCGCCAATAATAGCTACGTGCTGCTGTTGGGTATTACCGTTGTGCAAGGCTCCTACCGACATGCCCAACGCCGCTGAAATCGACGTGGAAGAGTGTCCCACACCAAAGGCATCATAGGGACTTTCTTTGCGTTTGGGAAAGCCCGAAAGGCCCCCGTAGAAACGGTTGGTATGAAAACGATTGCGGCGACCGGTAAGAATTTTATGGCCGTAAGCCTGGTGCCCGACATCAAAAACAATCTGATCTTCGGGCGTATGCAGGGCGTAGTGCAGGGCTACTGTGAGCTCTACCACCCCTAAGCTAGCTCCAAAGTGTCCGCCGTAGACGGAGACATTATCAACAATGAATTGACGTAACTCCTGGCAGACCTGAACCAATTGCGATTTATCCAACTTCCGCAATTCCTCAGGGGTGTCAATTTGAGCTAGCAAAGGACCAGGCGTAATAAGCATTGCATAAGGGGATTCAGGAACTGAATGAGTTACTCGTTAGCACTCGCTCATTCCATGATTCATAGATGAACTGTGAGTCTTAAACCCTTGAAAGTCACGAAATGTTTCGCAGCCTTCTGTGGGTTTTGGTAAAACGAGGACAAAGGTACGGTAAAAACCGGTTGGGTACCGTATATTCCTTGTATATCCCGCATTGAAAAACCCCTCGGTAGGCGAGGGGTGCTTCCTTTAATTCTTCTGACTGGCCTTGTAAAGCTTCTGCTTTTCTTCCCGCGTAAGACTTTCGTAGCCGGATTTCGAAATCTTGTCCAGAATCGCGTCTATTTCTTCATCGCCGGGATAATCTTCGGTAGTGGTGCTATACGTCGTGAAGCTCGTCCGCGTTTGTGAACGGTACTTGACCTGCATCGTTGGTCGCGGTTCGCGGGCGAACAGGCGTTTGAAAAAATCCAGTACGGCTTCAACGGGCTGGCCCAGATCAATTCCCCGGCGTAGCATTCGGATGTACAGATAACCAAATAAAGCTCCGCTCAGGTGAGCAATGTTCCCGCCCGCATTCGTACCCGGAATCTGGGCGAAAGAAACGATAACGCAGAAGGCTGCAATGTATTTGATCCGAACGGGACCAATAATCAGTACGTGAAAGGTATAATTTGGTAGTAGCGTGGCTGCTCCGAGCATGACAGCGTATACGGCTCCCGAAGCTCCAATATTGAGTTCTTCCAGATTGGCCTGAAAGTAAGGAACTACGTTGTATAAGGTCAGATAGATCAATCCACCAAAAATGCCGCCCAGCAAGTAAATACTTACCAACCGACGGCTCCCTAGATACTCCTGTACCAATTGACCAAACCAGAAGAGAAACAGCATATTGAATAAAATATGCAGTACCTGCTGATGGACAAAGCAGTACGTCAGTAGGGTCCAGGGTTTATACAGAATGTGGCCCAGATTAGGTTTCATCGCTATCTGGTCGAGAATCATCCCGTAGATACCCGGTTTTCCGGCCAGACTGAAGCTTACCTGAATTACTAACAAAACCAAGAACACAAAAACGTTGATCAGAATCAACTGAATCAACCCATTGTCTCTTCTGGAAAAAGCCTCCTTGATATCGTCGACAAAGCCGCTCATAGCTAAAAAATAGCGTTAATAGTTCCCATGGTTACCCTATACTTAGTTATGAAAGCTAACGCATACGGCTCCTGTAAATCTTAAAAAAAATAATGCCTGATCAATAGAAATTTTTCCGTTGTCCGGCCCAGTACCGAATTAAAATAAAAGCAAAAAGCATTCCGCCGATGTGAGCGAAGTGTGCCACGTTATCGCCGGGAGTGCGGTGTAAACCAGAGTATAACTCAAATATTCCATATAAAGCTACAAAATATTTAGCCTTGATTGGAAAGGGAATGAACAACAAAAACAACGTAGTATTGGGGAACAACATGCCAAAGGCCATTAGTAATCCGAAAATAGCTCCGGAAGCCCCTACCATCGGAGCATTTAAGGCTAAAGCGACGTACTGCTTCGTCAAATAAATACACTGATTTTGGTACAGAGCTACGTCCGGATTTTCCAGGTACCGTCGTACTTCAGGTATTGAATTGAGCTGAGGGGCGTAATCATTGACAAAACCTACGAAGTTTGTGGGATCCGGGTCTTGAATGAACAATAGAGCCGCTTCTTTCAACTGGCTTATCTCATAATAATTGATTCCCGAATACAGTAACCCTGCCCCGATTCCCGTAAACAGATAAAAAAAGGTAAACCGCTTGGTACCCCACAATTGCTCCAGTCCGGGACCAAACATAATCAGGGCGAACATATTACTGAAAATGTGACCCAGATTGCCGTGAAGGAACATGTGCGAAACCATCTGAATCGGATTGAAGAGAGGAGAACTGAAATTGTGCAGTCCTAGCCATTCATCCAAATTGGGTACTAGCAGGTTCTGAGCGGCAAATACCGCTACATTAAGAATCAGGATAACTCGTACGGCCGGTGTAAGATTGAACATAGGATGTATGCGTACGCTTGTAGATAAATCGGACTTCGGCAAAAGTGCACAAAAAACCGTTCTCCTTTAGTAATTATTCGTTTAACTTCCTTCCGCCAGGTACCAGGAGATTTTTCTGAAAGTACTGACAGAATTCCGTTAGCGGGCATTCCAGGCACTTGGGCGAACGGGCTACGCAAACGTATCGCCCGTGCAAAATCAGCCAGTGATGAGCCCTCGGTACCAGCTCCTTGGCAATGTACTTCATCAGCTCTTTTTCAACGGCTAAAGGCGTCGTAGCCGTTTTGCTAACCAGCCCTATCCGGTGCGATACCCGAAATACGTGGGTGTCGACCGCCATGGTTGGCTGATTGTAAATAACGGAAGCAATCACATTGGCCGTCTTCCGACCTACCCCCGGCATTTTCTGTAAATCTTCAATCCGGACGGGCACTTCCGATCCAAACGCTTCGACCAGTATCCTTGCCATTCCAACCAAATGTTTGGCCTTATTGTTTGGATACGAAATGGATCGAATGTACATAAAGACCTCATCGGGCGTGGCTAGGGCCAACAGTTCAGGCGTCGGAAACTGCTCGAACAGCGCAGGCGTCACGAGATTGACCCGTTTGTCGGTACACTGGGCCGATAAGATTACGGATACCAGCAACTCGTAAGGATTCCGGTAACTCAGCTCGGTTTCGGGCTGGGGGAAGTGTTCGGTAAAATACGCCAATACACCAGCGTAACGTTCTTTCTTAGTCATAAGCAAAAAAACCCCGACTCCCGAAGAGAGAGGGGGTACGCGAAGATAATAAAAAACCAATCCCGCTGAATCAGTACGATTCCTGACGGGATTGGTTCTTCTGGCGACTCGCTCGCGAGTATTCCAGAATAGTATCCGTAACGCGGGTGGATGGCTGCAGCTCTACTTTAGTTAAGCCGGCTTTCAGATCCATGATATCCAGATAGAAGAGCAGTAACTCATGGTCGTGCATGAGCAGTTCTTCGATCTGCTGGTTTTCTTCCGTGCTTGTTTCTTCGTATGCGTACCGAAGAATGTCATTTTGTGTAAAGGTTTGTATCATACGTCCGAACGTGTTTACTCATCATTTTCCGTAAGTTAATGAGAGCATAACGCATACGGCCTAAGGCGGTGTTAATACTAACGCCCGTGGCGTCAGCAATCTCCTGGAAACTCATGTCTTCGTAGTGCCGCATCACCAGCACTTCGCGTTGTGGCTCGGGAAGCCGCGTAATGAGTTCCTTCAGGTGTTCATACGTTTCCTTTCGGATGGTAGCCGCCTCAATGGAGTCGTCTGCAAATTCTAACGTATTAAACACATTGCTGCCGTCCTCGAACACCACTTCAGGGTAGCGTTTCTCCCGGCGGAAGTAATCAATAGCGAGGTTGTGTGCGATTCGAATGATCCAGGGAAGGAATTTACCTTCTTCGTTGTACTTCCCCGATTGCAGCGTATCTACGGCCTTGATAAAGGTATCCTGCGTAAGATCTTCTGCAACGAATGAATCCTTAACGATGAGGTAAATAGTCGTGTAAACCTTCGATTTATAGCGATTGACTAAATGTTCAAAGGCACGCTCATTTCCACGGATGTACAGCGAAACCAGCTCACTGTCGCTAAATTGGACTTTTGCCATTTACTTTCCAGTTTAGTTAACGTAAAGCTGTGCTTCATGTAGTATCTCCTATCCGTGTTTTTTTTATTGTAGCATTCAAAATTAATCTCTTCCAGCAAAATACCAAAAACGCCAAGCCGTGTCTGAGCCCGTCTGACGCGGTTTTAACAGATTTTAACAATACTTTCCAAAAATAGAGCTGAAAATCCCTCCTTCACCAAATCATATTCGGAAGACAAGCCTGAAATCTCTGTATTATTTTTTTGTGAAGAGTCACAAAAATAGTACAATAAATTCATTAGTTAGACTTTTAACCATTTTTGACGGGTAAAAACTTTAATTTTTTCCGGATGGCGGGTGGTAACGCATTTTGCTCCACAACCAGTATACCCACCAAAAAGACCACCACGAGTAGGCCATGCACCAAGGCAGAAACGAAGAGGTTAGCGAACGTATACAAGGAAGAAAGTCCAATTAATAATCCACCTACTGTAATATACCCCACGGCCGAAGTTACGTGATACGGAATGGGATAATATTTGTCGCCCAGTACATAACAGGTGACCATCATGACCAGACAGGAAAGAGCAAAGGCAATGGCACAGCCCATGTAGCCTAGCCAGGGAATCAGTGCAAAGTTGGCGACTAATGTAACCGCCGCTCCGATGAATGTCAGTAAGGTACCGTATTGCGTTTTATCCGAAAGTTTGAACCAGACCGTTAAGTTGTAGTACACCCCCAGAAACAGGTTCGCCAATAATAACACAGGTACGACCGGCAAGCCCTCCCAGTATTCTTTCCGCCGCAGGAACAAATGGGCCACTACATCCAGATTCAGCGAAACAACTACCCAGATTAATACTGAGACAATTACGAACCATTTCATGACGTCCGCAAATACACCCGGAGCATTTTTATCTTCTGCTTTTGAGAAAAAGAAGGGTTCAGCCGCGTAACGAAATGACTGAATCACCAGGCTCATAAAAATGGAAAGCTTGTATACGTTGCCGTAGATTCCTAACGCTTCCTTCGAGGTATGACCCGGATAAAATCCTGCGGGCAACCAGCGTTCGAGCACCAGCCGGTCAAAAAGCTGATTGAAATTACCTGCTAGGCCCAGAATAAGGATGGGGTACGCGTAGATCCACATGGGCTTGAAGGCGTTCCAGTCCCAGCGAAAGCGAAAATCCCGAAGCTCTCCCCATAACATGGGAATCGTGGCCAGATTGGCAATGAGATTGGCAAAAACAATATAACCCACTCCCAATGCGGGATTGTAGTTGAAGAACCAGGTACCTTTTAGAAAAGGTAGAAAATTGCCTTCGTGAATGTTCCGGCAGAACCAGAGAAAATAGAAATTCAGCCCCACGTTGAGAAGGATATTGGAAACGCGAATGGCGACAAATTTCCGGGGGCGTTTTTCGAGTCGGATCCGGGCGTAGGGGATGGCGACCACCGCATCGATGATCATAA
>NZ_JBMDWJ010000315.1:0-13644 GCF_048595215.1 Siphonobacter sp. | reverse complement strand
TGGCGACGGAAGTAATCAAACTAATTACGCAGATTGGTGACCCTTTAGCCGGAACACTTCTTACGTTCAACGTCCTGAATTTTTCCTTTTCTAGTTTTTCCTTTATACTGAATCCGGAAAACCGGCGTATCACCGCGTTATCCGCCCCCCTGGAAATCATACCGGAGCTTTCCGTTGAGGAATGGCTGGTACGAATGAACGCGGATGAAGCATTGTTTCTGCTCGACGTTCGGGAGCCTCAGGAGTATGAGCTGGATCACCTCGGCGGCCACCTTCTACCACTCTCGGAATTGTCTGACAACTACGAAAGTCTACCTCGGGATCGTACCATCGTTGTCCACTGCCAGTCGGGCATTCGTAGTAGGAAAGCGGTTCAGCTTTTGCAGGAAAAAGGATTTACGCGGGTGTACTCCTTACGCGGTGGACTTCAGGCCGTTCGGGACTCAGCGAACCTGACTTTTCAATTCCCGTAAAGCGACTACTGGATCCGGACTTTTCCAGAGTGCTCCCATGACCGCAGCCCCGTCGAAACCGGCCTGCTGTACCCGTGTAATGGTTCCGGCGTGTATGCCACCCAAAGCAATCAACTGGGGCAACGGTTCAGTAGCCGCCGAGCGAATCGCCGCGATTTGCTGTTGCAGCTGCTCCAACGGCAGTGAAGGGCCGTAACCGGGCTTACTGATGCTGGGAAACACGGGACTAAAAAACACCAGCGTTGCCCGTCCCGCCCACTTCGGCCACTGAGCCAGGTCATGAATACTGGTCGAAAAAGGAGCACATGACCTCAACGCCGCCTGTTCCCGTTCTTTCACGTGCCAGCGATGGGCTCCCGGAATTGGCGTGGCCGAAGCTACTAAAATGCGTTCAGCGGATGAGTACGGGGGCGGATCGGCAATGAGGTTTGTCTTTCGCCAGTAGAGGTAATCCAGTCCGGTTTCAAATAATTCTTTGACCAGAGAAGACGGCACGGACGTGTCTTCAGTAATGCCTACCAATAGAAATGATTTCATAATTGTACGCGTAAAATCAGCGTGCCGTCAGTTTTTTTTACCTCTATACGCCCGAGTTCCTGCCTATCCACCACAAACGGCTCATTCACCCGTAAGGCCGATTTAAACTGTACGAAAAAAAGTCGTAAGGGCTCGCGGAGAAACTGTTTTTCCAGCTCCGAGAGTACCAGCAAGCCGGGTACTAAAGCCGCCGGACCGCGATGAATGGGATTGTCGTCTCCCGTATGTTGCAGGTAGGCATCGACCTGAGCTTCGCTACAAAAGTTATCTCCTTCCTCCTGTATTACCGAAAAGGGGACTGGGTGAGCGGGTGGTTTCACCAGCAGTACGGATAGCTGATCGGCCCCCAGCGGGTGGCGTACTATTACCATTCGGGCATTTCGCCAGTGTAGGCCCTGTTCCGTTTGTGAAGAAGCTGTTACGTGCAGACGAGCGATTACGAACCCCCATAAGTCGGGCGACCGGAATGATTTCAGTACCTCTGCAATGGCTAATGCCCGCGTAGATGTTTTATTCATAACTCAACGAAAAAGCCCGGCGTATACCGGGCTTTTCTGTCAATCAAACGTATTATTTAACGGCCAACTGAGACTGAAAGTCTTTCCAGGTAGGCAGGATCTGATCTTTTTCGGATACGATGGGAGCTTCGATACCATACTTTTCAAATTCCCAGTCGATACCCAACTCCGGGTCATTCCATAACAAACCTGACTCGGCGGGTTTATTGTACAGGTTGGTACACTTGTACATGAACGTTGCTTCTTCCAGAGCAATGAATCCGTGAGCAAACCCCGGTGGTACCCACAACATATTCCCACGTTCTGCCGTCAGCAGAAATTTTTCATGCTGGCCAAATGTCGGAGAATCGGGGCGAATATCGACCACAACATCGAGTACTTTTCCCTGCGTACACCGCACCAGCTTCCCCTGAGCAAAAGGATCGTGTTGGCAGTGTAAACCACGCAAGACGCCTTTTTTAGACCAAGAGTGGTTATCCTGAACGAACTGGCTGGCCGTTGGAAGGCCCGCCTGGGTGAAAACTGGCTCATTATACGACTCCCAAAAGAAGCCGCGTTCATCTTCAAAAATCCGGGGGAAAAGTTCAACTAATCCGGTTAGGTGACCAGGACGAAATTCCATGCAATGTGTAAAAGGGTTGCGAGTTTGAAAATAGCAAGACAATTTTGTCGGACAAAAATAGGAAAATCCTAAAGCCAGCTACGTTTTTATTAACGAAAGTTTATGGAACGGTACGAATGTGCTTAGATTGAATTCCTGACCCTCAGCAAGGACCGCTGTATCACTCCTTTTCTTTTTTTTCCGTGACTCGTTCTGAACTTTTTGCTCAAATCAAAGCCAAGTCTTCTTACCTCTGCGTGGGTCTGGATACGGACATCCAGAAAATACCCGCTTCCCTTCGCCATGAACCCGATCCCATTTTTGCTTTTAATCGGGCTATCATCGAAGCAACGCAGGCGTACGCCGTAGCCTATAAGCCTAACCTGGCTTTTTACGAAGCACTGGGGCCGAAAGGCTGGGAAAGTCTGCAAAAAACGCTGGAAATTATCCCGAAGGAATGCTTCACCATTGCGGATGCGAAACGAGGCGATATTGGAAATACATCGGGTTTGTACGCTCGGGCTTTTTTTGACAAGTCGGCTTCCGGACTGGATTTTGATTCGGTAACCGTTGCTCCCTACATGGGCGAAGATTCCGTAAAACCTTTTCTGGACTTTCCGGGAAAATGGGTCATTCTATTAGCCTTGACTTCTAACGCAGGAAGCTCTGATTTTCAACGCCTCGAAGTCGTTAAAAATGCTGAAGCTCTCCACACCCGAGCCTTATTTGAGCAGGTATTGATGACCTCGCAAAACTGGGGCAGCCATGATCAGCTCATGTACGTAGTTGGAGCTACTCGGGCCGACCAACTCCAACGCATTCGTGAGTTGGTACCCGAGCATTTTCTGCTCGTTCCCGGCGTGGGGGCTCAGGGTGGTAGTCTGGAAGAAGTATCGCGGTATGGCATGAATCGCCAGTGTGGACTATTGGTCAACTCTTCTCGGGCAATTATTTACGCCTCTTCGGGTGCTGATTTTGCCGAACGGGCCGCGGATGAAGCTCGTAAGGTACAACAAGAAATGGCTGGTTATCTGGACACTTACCTGTAAGCTAAAACTTTGATACACCCCTTTCTTCATAAACTTCCAGTCAGCGAAACCCGTAAAAAATGGATTTGGCTCGTTGGAAGTTTATTGATTGAGTTGATCGTCGTATTCATTTTTTCTGGGAAACGTCCCCTGCCCCCGGACTATGCTACGTATACACGAATAGCGGATGTAATTTTAGCCGGCAATGGTTATATAGATCAGG
This sequence comes from Siphonobacter sp., assembly GCF_048595215.1. Lineage (NCBI taxonomy): Bacteria > Pseudomonadati > Bacteroidota > Cytophagia > Cytophagales > Cytophagaceae > Siphonobacter > Siphonobacter sp. The sequence continues at coordinate 10,264 of NZ_JBMDWJ010000315.1, read as the reverse complement.
GAAAAGCTTTTACTTTTTTTCCGCCGGGCTACTCCCTGTATTTAGTTCCATTACATTTCTTAGCCGACCTTATCCATGTTCCCAGGCCGCTGGTTGTTATTGGAATGAATCTATGGGTTGGGGCTGGCTCTGTGCTTTTGATCAGAAGTATTGCGAGAATTTATTTTCAGGATCAACGAGCGGAATTAGTACCTCTACTCTGGTGTACGTATCCTTTTCAATTGATTTTAATTATTCAGCCTAACAGTGAAGTACCTTTTTTACTGTTTTTTCTAGCTTCGATTTTTCTGTTAGGTAAATTTCTGACTCGCCCTCTCTTATCCTATTTAATCGGCAGTGGTTTTTGTCTGGGTATCTCCTGTTTGATCCGCCCTATTACCCTTTACCTAGCCATTGCCTGGGCCATAGTTTTAGTCTTTAAACGTGCTTTTTTACCTCTCCAGGATTTACAGACTAGTGGCCAACTAAAGTATGCTTTATTAGCCTGGGTTTTGAGCTTTTCGCTCGTTGTCTTTCCTTGGGAATTATACGTTTATTTTCATAATCATGAATGGATTCCCGTTCAGGGTAAATCTGTTTTAGTTATCCAACAAGGTTTGCTATTTGGTCACGAAATGTATCGTGGCCAACGTGTCTCGGTTCCCGCCCCTGTTTATGTTTTAATGGACCGGATAGCTCATGCTAAACCTACTACCCAGGCTATTATGCAGGAGCTTGTTCATTCAAATGTCGGGGTACTCCTGCAACTTATCGGCTTGAAAGCTACGCGTTGCTGGTATGGCCTTTGGAATAATCCAAACGAATCCTTTACGAAATGGATTCAGCTCGGCTATTTACTGCTAGCTCTAGCGGGTTTTATTCGTTACTATCGCACCAAGAGGCTGACTTTGATTTCAGTACTACCTGCGTTGTTGATCCTTTACTTTTGGGGAACTACGTTGCTCTTGATTCCACTCCTACGCTATATGATCCCTGCCATGCCCTTCGTCTGTCTGTATGTAGCGGCTTTTTTCCCTACAAAAAGTTTGGCTAAATAATCTGGCGGATTACATTCTTGATATTCAACTCCACAATATCAACCATGCTGTTACACTTCAGATACAGTCTGTTTTTATAGTAATCTGCCAGTCCTTTTTTCAAGGCTACTATGTTTTCGGGCGTTGAAAGCGGATTTCGGTTCGCTACATCCCGCAAATGAGCCAGTCGGTGCCGTTCACTGCGAATGCGTTGTACAAGCATCGACCGTTCCTCCTGTTGGTACTGCCAGACAGTTTTATCCGTCAGGTGCTCCATCGCCAGTTTCACGTACGGCAGGTTTTCCTTGAAAAACTGCGGCATATACACCCGGCGATTCCCTTCGTAAAACTGCTGGTCAAAATCAATACAGCGAATCCGAAACTGAAAGTCATCGAAATCGGGCGTGATCTGCCAGACGAAATTGTACGAACGCATATCGCCTAATAGCATAATCAGGCAGCGTTCGTTGAACTTCACAAACTCTTTGGCAATACGAATCCGGTTGTACTCCGCATTCTGCATGTATTTATGGTGAAAAATATCACCCGGAATACCCGCAATGTGCTCTTCAATCAGCGTAGTATGATCGACGATGTAATTGACGTTGTTAGGAGAAAGCGTATGTTCCAGTTCCAGCCCATAGATCCGGGAGGCGTCGGCTTTTTTGACGTAGAAGTAATCATAGACGTCATTGAGCCGATTCACGATTCGGATTCGGAAGGGATGGGTATTGCCGAAGGTACAGTAGTCAATCCGGTCAATGTACTTATGCTCGACGATATCGATGTTTCCCGAGGTATTCAGCATGGCGTATATTTTCTTCAAGCCATTATGAATCCGGTCGATGTCGTAAGGTGGATAAATAGGCGATTCCCAGAGGGTATCTTTTCCGTATTTATCGATTACTGGAATCGTTTCCCGGAAGTTCATCAGATCATTATAGCCAATGGGGAGCCGAGCCTCCCGCTGATACGTATGCAGGTATTTATGTAGTTCCGTACTGATTGGAAAAAGAGGCTTCTTTTTATGAATAGTTACGTCTTCGCTCATCTACTTTTTTAACAAAGATACAGCTTCTTACGACTTCAAAATATTTGGCAATACGCAAGATTTGCTCCAGTGCTATCCGCAAATGGGATGCTTCGTTTATTCTATCAATAAAAATTATTGACAAAAATCAATTTTTATTAAAGCAATACAATTACCTAATATTCAGGCATTTATCTATATTTCCATTTTTAAGATACTGCTTTCACAGTACAAAAATTAAAACCATGTTAAAACTATATTAAAATTATACAGTTAGGTTAGCGAGGGCTTAACAAATGTTAGTGCCGTAAACCCATACCGCCCCGCCTCTATCACTAACGCTTCCAAAATCTCTGTAAACATGCTACATGCGTACAAAGGCATCCGTAAGGTCGGAGCCATCCTTACCCTGGCTTCTCTGGTCGCCCTGCAATCTTGTACAGATCACCGCACCCCGCCGGACCCACTGCCCAATCAGAAGTTTTTTGGTCTTACTGCCGGCAATCAGTTGCTGGAACTCAACGTACAGTCGCCCAACGCTCCTACGCGAACCATTAAGGTCGCCGTTCCGCAGAATGAAAAAGTACTGGCCATCGATTTCCGTCCGGCTACGGGTCAACTGTACGCGATAACCGACGCCAGCAAGCTTTACACCATCAACCTGACGGAAGGAGCTGCCGCCGGTACTGCTACACAGGTAGGTTCGCAGCCTTTTTCGCCCGCCCTGGATGGCACTGAAGTAGCTTTTGACTTCAACCCTACCGTTGATCGCATTCGTCTGGTTACGAACAAAGGTCAAAACCTGCGACTCCATCCCGAGACGGGAGCTACCGCAGCAATAGACGGAGTCATTAACGGCATTAGCGGAGCCACCATTACGGCGGCGGCGTATACCAATAGCAAAGCTGGGGCAACGAGTACCGTTCTGTATGACATTGATCCCGCTACCAATCAATTATATAAACAAGATCCCCCCAACAATGGTACGCTCGTTCCGGTAGGTCCCCTGGGACTGGACGTAGAAGCCGTAGGTGGTTTTGACATCGCTCCGGATAATTCCTTTACGCTGGCTTCCGTGAAAGTGGAAGGCAAATGGGAAATTACGCAGGTGGACGTAGGAAATGGCAGCCTGAAAAAACTGGGTGATCTGAGCCAAGAATTATTAGGCATTGCTCTCCCTCCGCAGGCCGTAGCGTACGCAGTAGATGCTGCCAGTAACGAGCTATTGATCTTCAACCCGTTGGATGCTTCCTCCGTAGTGGCCAAACCGATCACGAATATTCAGTCCGGCGAGAAAATTCTGGGTATTGATTTCCGTCCGGCTACGGGTCAGTTGTATGCGTTGGGTAGTACCAGCCGGGTTTATATTCTCAACACTTCATCGGGAGCCGCTGCACTAGCGGCGGGTATGGGTGAGTTAAGCGTGAAGCTAGATGGTACGGATTTCGGCTTTGATTTTAATCCGGTAGCGGATCGTATTCGCATCATCAGCAATACGGGCCAGAACCTGCGGGTAAACCCGGCGGATTTGGTTGCTACCGTTGATGGTACGCTCAATCCCGGCACGCCGACGGTGACTGCTTCGGCGTATACCAATAACTATGCGGGTACCACGGCTACGACGCTTTTCAATATTGATACCAATACCGATCAATTGACGCAGCAGGTACCTCCGAATAATGGTACGCAAGTAGCCGTAGGAGCCACGGGCGTAGATGCAACGGGTGCCAACGGTTTCGACATTGGCGGTACCACGGGCAATGCCTGGGCTCTGCTTCGTTCCGGTGGCAGCACGTCCCTGTATAAAGTAAACCTGACTTCGGGTCAGCTAACGCCAGCGATTCCCTTTAACCGCAGCGTAAGCGGCTTTGCGGTAGGACTTGGTTTTTAAAGTTTTACGTCAAGAAAGTAAAAAGGTACGGATGCTTATCCGTACCCTTTTTATGTTAAGACAAGTACATAATGACGGCTTGATCTTGCTCGGCAGCCTTTGCGTAAAATTCTTTTAAATGATGAAACTGATTTAGAACATAGTCGGCTTCAATTTCTTCCCAATACCCCGGATAAATGTCGAGTGCATTCATTTCTTCCGCGTTAAAACGACTTCTTAATACATCATCCGTCAATAACTTTAGTATTGCTAGCGATTCCTTTACATCCGCTGCGGTTAAAAACCGGGGCGAAACCATGGCATACTCTAAAGGTACATCCAGACTATGTTTCCCACAGATATGAACGGTTAGCGGGTTCGAGAACGCTTCGCTTAGCGGCTTACCCGTTAACAGGTAAATAATTCCTTCCCAGGCTTTATCTACGTCCGTTCTGGCTTCTTCAGGTAAGTGTTCGTTAGGCTCATCCAAATCACTTTTCAGTAAGTTTTCTTCGCCCAACTTTTCATTAATCTGATACTGTCTCAATCGATGTTCATTGACGCGGAGAAACCAAAGTCCTAAACTCATACAATTGTTTTATAAAATGATAATTAATTGGTGCGTATTATAACGGAAGTCCCATCATCTGGGGACGTTCGCTTATCAAAATATACAGTGCTTTTCCTTTTACGTAAGCGTCAGAAAAAGGCCCAGTCATCCGACTATCCATGTAAACCGTACGATCATCGGATACCAGAAAAATAGCACCTTTGGGTACAACCTGAGCAGCCTGATTAAAAGACGAGTCCATTTCGGCGTACCGGTAAATACCCAGCTTTCTTCCTTCGGGTAGCGTTTCCATACAAAAATCTACTTCAAATTCATTTCCTTCCAGATCCGTTCGCAACTGTTTTTCAATGTGCTTATACTGATTTTTAACCGAATTAATGATCAGCTCATTGTTTATTACCTGAATGGTATCTCCGGGCAGGCCCATTACGCGACCCAACCATACGTTCCGGTTGAATGAATCAGCCCCGCACAGGATGAGATCTCCTCTTTGTAATTCTTCGGGTCGGACGGAACGATCGACCACAAACGTATCGCCATTGGCAAGCATATTCAACGGTGGTCCGCCATAATGCATCGTATGAGCACCAACAGGCAATTCCGAGATGAGGTATCGGTTTAGTCCCACTAGCAGGACCGTTAGTAGCAAAACTCCGGCGTATCCCACGGGTTTGTTCACTGGTTTCAGCCTGTACGTCTTCCGGCGACTAGCCACCAGAAAAGCGTCCAGCAACTGATACACGTACAGACCCGTTTCCAGCAGCATGAAACCGTACGCCATAACCGGATGGCGGATTATCCCCAAAGGTCGAAACAGCAGAAAGATCACGACACACTGAAAGAAGTAAACGAAAAGAGCTTTTCTCCACTGCCCGTTATACCATTGCCCCAGACCAGGAATTAGCAACGAAGCCAATAAGGCCAGCCAGGGTTTTCGGGAAACCATTACATCAGACATCAAGGGATACAGGATAGGTCATTCACTCCCACAAAAGTAGTGGCTTCCTTCGCACGAAAGCCCGATTACGGAAGTCAATTTTTAGCGATACAGGATAACGTATATAGACTGATTTTTATCAAATGAACCTTACACCGGCCCCCTGATTTTCCATGAATGGTTTGGGAAATCCCGCATTCCTTAGCAATTTCGTTGGTTGTTTTACTGAGCTATCAACTAAACTATGAAACTTAAACAGTTGCCGCTAATGTTAACACTAACGGCTGGACCCCTGCTTGTGCAGGCTCAGGGCCCAAATGTTATTGTTAAGTCCGTACCTATGGAAGAGAACCCTCTGTTACAGGCATTTAATACGCCTTTTGAAACGCCCCCCTACGATAAAATCAAAGTAGAACATTTCCTTCCCGCCCTGAAAGAAGGGATGGCTCAGGGTCGGAAAGAAATCGATATTATTGTTCACAACGCCTCCAAGCCTACGTTTCAGAACACGATTGTGGCTCTAGAAAATGCGGGTCAGCAACTCAGTCGGGTTACCCCCATTCTGTTTCACCTGAACAGTGCCGAAACTTCGCCTGAATTACAGAAAGTAGTTCGTGAAGCGTCACCCCTGTTGACTGAGTATGGCAACGATATTTCCCTGAACGAGAAGCTGTTTGCCCGCGTTAAGGCCGTTTGGGATGAACGCGACAAGCTGAAACTCAACAAAGAAGACCAGATGTTGCTGGAAAAAACCTACAAGGGTTTTGCCCGCAACGGAGCCAACCTGTCGGAAGCCGACAAGAACAAACTCCGGGCCATCAACAAGGATTTGTCGCAATTGTCGATTGAATTCAACGAGCACAATCTGGCTGAAACGAATGAGTACAGTCTGGTGGTAACCGACGAAAAACAACTCTCGGGATTACCTGATTTCGTCAAGGAAGCCGCGAAAGCCACGGCCAAGAAAATGAACAAGGAAGGCTGGGTATTCACGCTCCAGGCTCCAAGTTACGGTCCCTTCATGCAGTACGCTGATAACCGGGAATTGCGAAAGGAACTCTGGCTGGCGTACAACAAACGCGGATTTAAAGGCGATAAAAACGACAATCAGGAAATCATCCAGAAAATCGTGAAGCTGCGGTACGAAAAGGCTAAGTTACTCGGGTACAAAACCTGGGCGGATTACGTACTCGAAGAACGTATGGCGGAGAACCCAGCCAAGGTACTCGAATTCGAGAAAAACCTGTTGAGCTACGCCAAACCCGCCGCCGAGCGTGAAATCAAGGAATTGACGGACTTTGCCAAATCACAGGGTTATACCGAACCCGTGATGCAACGCTGGGATGCGGGCTACTACGCCGAAAAACTCAAGAAAGAAAAGTACGCCATCAACGACGAGTTACTGAAGCCTTATTTCAAGCTCGAAAACGTACTGGATGGTCTTTTTAAACTGACCAACAAACTGTACGGTCTGACGTTTAAGGAACGCAAGGACATTCCGACCTGGAATGAAGAAGTAAAGACCTACGAAATTCTGGACGACAAAGGTAAATTGCTGGCGATCTGGTACGGTGATTACTTCCCACGCCCCGGCAAACGGGCTGGTGCCTGGAATTCCGGTACGCGTTCCCAGCATTTCGAGAACGGTAAAGACATTCGTCCGCACGTACTGAATGTTTGTAACTTCACTCGTCCGACTGAAACGATGCCTTCGCTGCTAACTTTCCGCGAAGTGGAAACCCTCTTTCACGAGTTCGGTCACGCCCTGCACGCCATGAGTTCACACGTGAAATACGACGCCTTGAGCGGTACGAGCGTATCTTGGGATTTCGTGGAGTTGCCCAGTCAGTTCATGGAAAACTTCTGTCTGGAACCCGAAGTACTCAAGCTGTTTGCCAAACATTATCAGACGGGCGAAGTCATTCCGCAGGAATACATCGAAAAACTGAAAGCTTCGTCTAACTTCATGGCGGGCGTAGGTACGGCTCGTCAGATTAACTTGGGTCTGACAGATATGGCCTGGCACGGACAGGCTCCCACGGGTGAAAGCGTAGCTCAGGTGGAAGCCAAAGTAGCGGCCCAAACGGAAGTGTATCCGATTGTGGAAGGTACGGCGATGAGCCCGGCTTTTGCTCACATTTTCGCGGGTGGTTACTCGGCGGGTTATTACTCGTACATGTGGAGTGAAGTACTTGACGCCGATGCGTTTGATTTGTTCAAGCAAAAAGGCATCTTCAATAAGCAGGTAGCTAATTCATTCCGCGACAACATTCTGTCGAAAGGTGGTACGGAAAAACCCATGGAACTATACAAAAAATTCCGGGGCCGCGAACCGCAACCGGATGCAATGTTGCGTCGCTCAGGATTGATTGTTCAGTAAGCTTATTACTTTATATTAAAAGCCGGTTTCCTGTAAAAGGAAACCGGCTTTTTTTTGCGTAACTCTATAGGCTTTAATTCTTTAGGAATTCAATTTGTTATTAACGTTTTTATGAATTTAAAATAAACTTGCAAACGCTTCAATGTAAAGTACATATTGCGGGTGTAATTACTATAAACTCCTCCTAACATGTCCTTTTTACGTTCATCCCTTGCGATTTTATTTGTTTCAACCTTTGCTTTTGTTAGTTGCTCAAAAGATAATGAAAAGCCCGACAACCAAATTAATCGTACTGACTTAACCAGTAAAGTTTGGCGTACCTATAGTTACGAAATCAAATTAGATGATAAAGCTTACACCGTTTTGATCGATAGTCCTAAAAATAAAGCTACAAACTATCCAATCTTGTATCAAGATTGGACATTCAGTGAAAACGGTACTGTAACGGCAAAAGATGAAGAAGGCGATGAAGAAACCAGTACTTGGTCTTTAGCCAATAATAAGCTAAGCATTGACTATTCGATAGAAGATACTGAGCTTAAAGTTGAAGCTCCTATCAGTATCGAAGGGAATCTATTAAAGTACAAATTAGCTGACAATGTAGATTTGAATAAAAAAGAAGATTCTTTTACTGCAAGCGAATCACTTGCAGCTCTATATCTTTTACAAGCCACGTTGAGAGATCAATTGCCTGTATCCCAAAACACTAAGCGTATGAGCCTTACTATCATATATAAAGCGAAGTAAATTAAGTTATAGAAACCTCAAACGGCTCGCCTACCCGCGAGCCGTTTTCTTTTTATACCTTCGATCATTTTGTTCTCACCTACTTTTTCATAGGTTTGGTACATGGAGGAACTGCAATCGCTTATACAATCCGTATCGGATGCGTCGTACGCTGAAAAGCTGGGAGCTTTTCTGGACAAACACTACGGAGATACCCAAACCCGCCCCTATCACAACTGGGAACACATCCATCAGATGATGGCCTTATTCCGGGCCCATCAGTCTCAGCTGCACGATGCCGACGCGGTATTGCTCACGATTTACTTCCATGACGTAATCTATCAGCCGCTGTACACCAACAACGAACTGCAAAGTGCCGAACGGGCTCAGGAATGGCTTTCCAAAACGGACCTTCCTACGGAATCCATTCGTAAAGTATACGAGTACATTCTTTCCACGAAAACGCACGCCAACCATACCGAAGATCAGGATCTGGACTATCTGCTGGATTTTGATTTGTCTATTCTGGGGAGTGAGCCCGATCGTTATCGCCTGTATTCGGAGCAGATTCGGCAGGAGTTCCACGAAGTTCCGGAGCTGATGTACCGCGAAGGTCGGAAACGCATTCTGGGCGTCTTTTTAGCCATGCCCTCCATTTTTAAAACGGAAGCCTTTCAGCACCAGTACGAACAGCAGGCCCGCAGCAATATTGAATGGGAAATCAAGGCCCTGGATGAACCGGCCAACTGAACCTTTCGCGGATGGGTTTGTTGATTTTACAAGAACCTTTCTTCTGATTTTTGAACATGGCAGATCATCAATTATACGACGTAGTCATCATTGGCGGCGGTCCGATTGGACTGGCTTGCGGACTGGAGGCCCAGAAAAAGGGGCTTCGATACGTGATTTTGGAAAAAGGCTGTCTGGTCAATTCCATTTATAATTACCCCGCCAACATGACGTTTTTTTCCACCAGCGACCGTCTGGAAGTGGGTGGCGTTCCTTTTGTATCTAATAATGCTAAACCGACGCGTTCGGAGGCCTTGGAGTACTACCGCCGCGTGGCGATGTCGTACCGACTGAATATCCGACTTTTTGAAAAGGTAGAAGCCATTGAAGACCATACGCAAAGCATCGATGCGATTGAAAACCGTCAGTATCTGGTACGAACCAGCAAGGCCTCTTACCTTACAGCTAACGTGGTGATTGCCATTGGCTTTTACGATACGCCCAACCTTATGTACATTCCGGGCGAAGACTTAACGAAAGTAACGCATTACTACCAGGAACCGCACTTCTACGCGGGCATGAACGTGCTGGTCGTTGGAGCCAATAATTCGTCCGTGGATGCCGCTCTGGAAACGTATCGTAAAGGAGCAAATGTGACTATGGTGATTCGAACGGGTGAAATTGGCCGGCGGGTGAAATACTGGGTGAAACCAGACATTGAAAACCGGATTGCCGAGGGGTCCATTAAAGCCTATTTCCACTCCAATCTGACGGAGATTCGTGAAACGGAAGTAGATATTCAAACGCCCGACGGTCTGGTTACCATTCCTAATGATTTTGTGGTAGCGGCAACGGGTTACCAGCCTAATTTCGATTTTCTGACGGGCTCCGGCATCGTGCTTTCCGACGACGAAAAGCGGTATCCTTCCTACGATCCTGAGAACCAGGAAAGCAACAAACCCGGCGTTTATCTGGCGGGCGTTGTGTGCGGTGGCATGGATACAC
>NZ_JBMDWJ010000314.1:0-3512 GCF_048595215.1 Siphonobacter sp. | reverse complement strand
GCTACGCATCTTCTCTACTTTGCGAGCGTCGATGTCGACGCAGGTCACTTGGTTTCCAGTTTCAGCAAAGCAGGTGCCTGTAACCAGGCCTACATATCCGGTGCCTACAACGGCTAATTTCATAATGTGGACAGTTCGTTGAACAGTTTAATGGCTTTCGACGGCGATTGGATTTTTAAAATGCCTGGCACAAAAATATATTTTTTCCGATAAAGCCTGAGTTTCCGTTCACAATTTGAGTTGACGGTTGACTAATTATTCAAAGGATTCAATTTAACATTTAAATTATCAAATTTCAAGGCACTTTTTTGTGCTTCCCTTTGATTCTCTTAGCAGTATAACCCTTAAAGTAACCATTTGTTTTTTGTAAAATTCTAATATCTAAGAAAGATTTAGGGTTTTCAGATTCCTAAAAAGAAAGTATTGAGTATAACTATTTAAATACCATATGTAGCTAAACTCTACCAATAAAACCTTCCATTTTTATTAGGTTCGTCAAGCACAGTAGATCCGTACAAGCTTCGTACTTTATAGTACATTGACCGGGTTTTGGTTTGTAAAAATTAGAATAGATCGCCAAACACCAAGCACTATACGTAGATTATGCTGAAATGAATGAATGTCTACGAAAAAACTGAAATCTGGCTTTAACTTGCTCCCTAAAAATAGAAGCCTTGTGACGAACGAAGCGATTGTCGAACTACTCGAACTGACCACCAAGCTGTTAGAATTGCACGGTGAGAATGACTTCAAAATCCGAAATTTCCAGAATGCAGCCTTTAATCTGGATAAAACGACGGCTGACCTCGCTACGGTACCGTTAGCCGAGCTTTCGTTACTGCCCGGAGTGGGCAAAAGCATGGCTAGCAAAATTGACGAAATTCGCTGTACGGGTACGTTGAAAGACCTCAATGACCTCCTGGCCCAAACCCCGGAAGGCATTCTGGACATGTTCCGAATTAAAGGAATTGGTCCGAAAAAAATACGGGTCATCTGGAAGGAACTCGGCATTACCGATACCCAGCAACTCCTGCTGGCCTGCGAAAACGGCGAAATTGCGAAGCTCAAGGGCTTTGGCGAAAAGACCCAGGAAACGATTCATACCAATCTGCTTTTCCTGCAATCCAAGTCTTCCAAACTTCGCATGGACGTGGCTCAGGTACTAGCCGAGGTACTTTGCGAAGCCTTGGAAAAGCAGTTTCCAACCCAGATTACGGGCGAGGTGCGTCAAAAAGCAGAAATCGTAGATTTGATTCAACTGGTTACTGCCGCCGAAAACCCGGCAGAAGTACAAGATTTCCTGAATACGCTTGAATTTGTACAGCAGGACGAAAAAGCGTCTACACCCTTCATCTGGCGGGGGAAATTTCTGGATCGAAACATTCCCGTTGAAGTACGCATCAGTCGTCCGCAGGCTTTTATCAATCAGGTGTTTATTCGTTCTTCCAGTCCGGAACACCTGACGCAGCCCGTTGCCCATTCGACATTACTAAAAACGGCGTTGAAAGAACCCCACGATACGGAGGAAGCCATCTACGCGGACCTCGCACTGCCTTATCTTTCGCCCGAACTGCGAAACGGGACGGACGAACTTTCGCCGGAGTCGCTGCAACGTCTCCCTGACCTGATTACCTGGGAGGCGTTGAAAGGTACCGTTCACAACCACTCAACCTGGTCGGATGGAAAACATACGCTGGAACAAATGGCCCGGGCGGCGGCGGACCTGGGTTTGCAGTACCTCGGCATTGCCGACCACTCCAAGTCAGCTACGTATGCCAACGGCCTAAATGAGGAACGGATCTACCAGCAACACCAGGAAATCGATCAGCTCAACGAACGCTTTCGAACGGAAGGTCTGGCTTTTCATATTTTCAAAGGAATCGAATCGGATATTCTCGGCGATGGCTCGCTGGACTACGACACCGAAGTACTGAAAACCTTCGATTTTGTCGTAGCCTCCGTGCATTCAAACCTGAAGATGACCGAGGAAAAAGCGATGCAACGGCTGATTCGGGCCATTGAAAATCCGTATACGACGATCATCGGTCACCCGACGGGCCGGTTACTCCTCTCCCGCCCCGGCTACCCCGTGGATGAGCAGAAACTCATCGATGCCTGTGCGGCCAATGGCGTAGTGCTGGAACTCAACGCCAGCCCTTACCGACTCGATGCTGATTGGCGGTGGATTCCGTATGCCCTGGAAAAAGGCGTGCGTATTTCCATCAATCCCGACGCTCACCACATCGAAGGTTATCAGGATATGCATTACGGCGTGGCCGTAGCCCGCAAGGGAGGCCTTACGCGACAAATGACGTTCAATACACTGACTCAATCCGAAATGCAGGCGTACCTTACCCAGCGGAAAATTGGTTAAAAGCCAGCCGGTTTTTCGGAACCAAAACGCTACGCTCACGTTTGTAAAGAAGCGTTTTTCGGGTACTCAACTCAAAGTCGGAATTCTTTTATCAACAAAATGAATAAAAAAGTTAACGTAGGCCTGGTTCAGATGTCCAATGTTGCGGACGTTGAAGCCAATATTCAGAAAGCCGAAGCGGGCATTCGCGAAGCCGCCGCCAAGGGGGCTCAGATTGTCTGTTTGCAGGAATTGTTCACGTCTCTGTACTTTTGCGACGTGGAAGATCACCACAATTTTTCGCTGGCTGAATCCATTCCCGGTCCTACGACCGATCGCATGAGCAAGCTTGCCGCTGAACTGGGCGTCGTCATTGTGGCTTCGCTGTTCGAAAAACGAGCCGCCGGGCTGTACCATAATACCACCGCCGTGCTCGATGCCGACGGTACGTATCTGGGCAAATACCGGAAAATGCACATTCCAGATGATCCGGGCTATTACGAGAAGTTTTACTTTACACCCGGTGACTTGGGTTACAAAGTTTTCGATACCAAGTTTGCCAAAATTGGCGTCCTGATCTGCTGGGACCAATGGTATCCCGAAGCTTCCCGGATTACGGCTCTGATGGGTGCCGAAATTCTCTTCTACCCCACGGCCATTGGCTGGGACGTGAACGAAACGGACGCTCAGGTGAATCAGGAGCAGTACGATGCCTGGCAGACCATTCAGCGGAGTCACGCGGTAGCAAACGGCGTCTACGTTGTGTCGGTGAACCGCGTAGGTCGGGAGGCCGATCAGCAATTCTGGGGCGGTAGTTTCATTGCCAAACCCCACGGTGGTTTGCTGTATCTGGCTCCGCACGAAGCAGAGACGGTACACGTACAGGAACTGGATCTGGAAGCAGCCGACCGCATTCGTACCACCTGGCCGTACTTCCGCGACCGCCGGATTGATTCCTACCAGCCCATTACGAAACGATTTATTGACGAATAAGTATTGATGAAGGCGGAATCAAGGTTCCGCCATTCTTTTTCTGCCTGTGAAAAATTCATTTTGTGGTACGGGCCTGCTGTTCGCCGCCCTGTGGTCGTCTGCATCCGGTGCCGCCAAGTTCGGCCTGCAATCTGCAGAACCGATGCTCTTGTTTGACATTCGCTAT
>NZ_JBMDWJ010000313.1:0-15639 GCF_048595215.1 Siphonobacter sp. | reverse complement strand
AAACAATTCAAACAATTCAAACAATTCAAACAATTCAAACAATTCAAACAATTCAAACAATTCAAACAATTCAAACAATTCAAACAATTCAAACAATTCAAACAATCATTTCTCGACGTTTTAGTAAACGATATACGGCTTTACTTTCGAACGATTTTTGTCGTCGGGTTTGGTAATGGGTCTGGTTTAATTTGTCGGCAATTTGGGCGTAGGTCATTCCCATGTTTCGATACAAAAGAGCCAGTTCGGTAGCTTGTACATTGGCTTTATTACTGCGGGCATTTTGCTGGCGAATTTGTTCTCCTTTTTTGATAGCCAGAGCATTCAGATTTTCCGGTTTTCCCAGGTTAAAACCCTGGGATTTTTTTTGGGCCAGAGCCGCCCGGGTCCGTTCAGATGTTCGCTCGGCTTCGTACTGGGCAAAGGTTACCATCATCCCCACGGTTAGGGTATTGGCATCGGGTAAATCACAGGCCACAAAATCAATACCCGAATCCCGAAGGGTCATGACAAAAGCCACGTTTCGACTGAGACGGTCGAGTTTTGCAATCAGCAATTTCGCGTGGTGCTGGTGACAGGCCCGGATAGCGGCCTGTAGTTGAGGCCGCTCGCTCTTGCGTCCCGATTCAATTTCCGTAAATTCTTCTACTAGCGTATCGGATTCCCGAAGGTACCGCTCCACAATGGCCCGCTGATCCCCCAAGCCCAGTCCGCTTCGTCCCTGACTTTTAGTAGAGACCCGGTAATAACAGATGTATTTCATACCAATCAACAGAATTCTGTTCAATTCATGAGCAACCAACAACGAATCACGGCTCTTATAAGTAAAGCTTATCGAAGAAAAGGCCGTTTTTACTCAAAAATAAACCTCTTATGGCATTTTACAAACGTCCGTTTAAAAAATGCCATGAACGTTTTTGCCTTTTATAAGCCGCTGAGATTTGTACAGACGAAAGCATTTCTCTCCCTTGGACGAGTATTAAAATCTCAGATGGGTTCTTTAGAGAGTGTAAAGAAGCCTTTTTTAGAAAATGGAGTGCGTCATGAGTTGTACCCATTGCTTATTGACTATACACTCTGAAAGTATTTTCCCAACAACAAACCATTTACCTCTATTGCATGAAACGAATTTGTCTGTGGGCTCTCTTGCTTTGCTTGCCCGTACTAGCCCAGGCTCAAAAAAATCTTGTCCAGCTTCAGAAGGATTTTGTGGATCTCCGCTTTGGTATGTTTATCCACTTCAATATTCCAACGTTCATGGATGAAGACTGGGCCGATCCTGATGCTTCACCTGCCCTTTTTAACCCGACTAAACTGGATTGTCAGCAGTGGGCCAAAGCGGCCAAAACCGCTAAGATGTCCTACGGAGCTTTGACGACCAAGCACCACAGCGGTTTCTGTATTTGGGATACGAAAACCACGGACTACAACGTCATGCAGAGTCCACTCAAGCGGGATGTTGTGAAAGAATACACGCAAGCCTTTCGCTCCAATGGACTGAAAGTCATGCTGTATTACTCCATTCTGGATACGCATCATAAACTGCGGCCCGGTTACATTACCCGGCAGCACATCGATATGGTGAAAAATCAGTTGACGGAACTACTGACTAATTACGGAGAAATTTCCGCCCTGATCATTGACGGTTGGGATGCTCCGTGGTCACGCATTTCGTACGACGAAATTCCCTTCGAGGAAATTTACTACCACATCAAATCCATCCAGCCGAACTGTCTGGTGATGGATCTGAATGCAGCCAAATATCCGGCGGAAGCCTTGTATTACACGGACATCAAGTCCTACGAACAGGGAGCAGGCCAGCATATATCCAAGGAAACCAACCGACTGCCGGCGTTATCCTGTCTGCCGATTAATGGAGCCTGGTTCTGGAAAACGAAATTTCCCAATGAGCCCGTGAAAGATCCGGCCGTACTGGTGAAAGATAATCTGGTACCTTTCAATAAAGCTTATTGTAATTTCATTCTCAACGTGGCTCCCAACCGCGAAGGCCTCATCGATCCCAATGCCTTGGCTGCCCTGCAAAAAATCGGTGAGTTGTGGACAGAAAAAGCAATGTCGTCCAACCTGCCCACGTACGATGCTCCGGTTATTTCCTCGAATCTGGCCAAGAAACGTCCTGCCAATGGAAGCTGGAGTAATGACATGGACATTTTCGATTTCGGAAATGACGATAGCTTCCGGACGTCGTGGCGTTCCAATCCCGTCGTGAAAAATCCTTGGTACGAAGTGACGCTTGACAAAGTACAGCCTTTTAATCTTATTTCGGTGTATGTAACTCAGGATGAAATCACTACGTATCAGTTGGAATACTTTAACAATGGCAAATGGCACCCTATTGACGTGAAGAATCGGGTGGGGAAAGCAAAGATTCATCGTTTTCCCACAGTATACGGCGAGAAAGTACGTATGCGTATCGATGGGTACAAAAATCCGCCCAGCATTGCTGAGTTTGGTGTATACAATGAACGGAAGTAAGCACGGGTCTAAAAAGAAAACGAGCCTCCTCGATTAGGGGCTCGTTTTCTTTTTCGTACGTTGGGAGCTAAATGATTTCAGCATTTTCCGACCGCATTATCGCTATAAAAAGAATACAGAATTGTGGAAACAGGTCATGATCAGCACTTTTTCTGAAAAACCTTTGCTCTTTATTAAGGTAAAATGCTTCTAGGAAAAGTCTTATCTTTAAACATAGAGAAGGCTCACGGCTAATTCTTACTACCTCTATTCTGAGACGATTATGAAACCCAAGCAAGCGTATTCCCGTCGGGAATTTCTGGAGCTATCCGGTAAAACTACACTAGCCACCGCCGCCGTGATAGGTGGTTTTCCCAGCATCGTTCCTGCTTCCGTATTCGGAAAAAATGCTCCGAGTAATCGCATTACTATTGGAGCGATTGGTACGGGTCGTATTTCCCGGGGTCACGACTTGCCGGGCGTCTGGCAATACGATCAGGCTCTAATTACGGCCGTCTGTGATCTGGACCGTAACCGGGCCGAAGACGCCAAGACGCTTGTCAATCAGTATTACACTAAGAAAACGGGTAAAGATTACGACGGTGTTCGGGTCTACACGGATTACCGCGAACTGCTCAACAACAAGGATATTGACGCTGTGTTGGTCAGTACGCCTGATCACTGGCACGCTCCGATTGTCATTCAGGCGGTACAGGCGGGCAAGGATGTATACATGCAAAAACCGGCTTCGCTGACCATCGCTGAAGGTCGGATGATGGCTGATGCGGTGAAACGTTCGGGACGAATCGTGCAGGTAGGCAGTCAGCAACGATCCTCACGGCAGTTTCGATACGCCGCCGAGTTGGTACGCAATGGTCGCATTGGCGAGCTAAAAACGGTATATGTTGGATTACCCGGTGACCCTTCGGGGGAAGAGGAACCGCAGATGCCCGTACCAAAAAATCTCAACTACGACATGTGGCTGGGTACGACGCCGGAAGTATATTACACCGAAAAACGCGTGCATCCAGTCGTGGGGTACGATCGGCCGGGCTGGCTGCGTTGCGAACAATTTGGGGCGGGTATGATTACGGGTTGGGGCTCACACCACATCGACTGCTCGCACTGGGCGATGAACACGGAACTAACGGGCCCCGTAGAAATCTGGGGGAAAGCCGATTTTCCGAAGAGTGGGTTGTGGGATGTGCACGGTATTTTTCGGACGGAGGCTCGTTACGCCAATGGCGTTCACATGATTGTTAGTAATGAGCTGCCGAACGGTATTAAGTTTGAAGGAACGGAAGGCTGGATTTTCGTTTCCCGGGGCGATGCCTCGGTAACGGCGAGTGACCCGATTGCCAAACAACAGGCCGCTAAAGCCCTGGACGCCAGCGATCCGAAATTGTTGACTTCGGAAATTGGTCCGAACGAAATTCATTTGCCCGTCAGTAAGGAACACCACGGCAACTGGCTGGAAAGTATTGCCAGTAAGAAAGACCCGATTGCTCCGGCGGAAATCGGTCACCGTTCGTGCTCGGCCTGTCTGCTGCACCACGCGGCGATGAAGCTGAACCGAAAGTTGTATTGGGATCCCGCAAAAGAGCAGTTCAAAAACGACGCGGAAGCCAATCGATTGCTGTCTCGTCCCCAACGGGCCCCGTATGCGATAAAAGTTTAAACCTTTAGCTAATTTTTACCTTATGCATTGGCGTTACAAAACGGTTGCTTACCTGAGTATCATGGCCACGTTTCTGGGCTGTACTGAAAAAACGAAAGAATCTTCGATTCACCTGATTACGCTCGATCCGGGCCATTTCCACGCGGCACTGGTGCAGAAGAGTATGTATCCCGACGTGGATGCCCGCGTGCACGTCTACGCTCCCGAAGGACCGGATGTGAAATTACACCTAGAAAAAATTGAAGGGTACAACAAACGGGCGGAGGATCCGACGCACTGGAATGAAGTGGTGTACACGGGAACGCATTATTTCGAAAAAATGCTGGCGGATAAAACGGGCAATGTCGTGGTACTGGCCGGAAATAACGAGAAAAAAGCGGATTACATTCAGCGATCGGTAGAAGCGGGATTTAACGTACTATCGGATAAACCCATGATTATCAACGCCAAGGATTTTGATCGACTGAAATCCAGCTTTGCAACGGCTGATCAGAAGAACGTTTTGTTGTACGACATCATGACCGAGCGTTTTGAAATCAGTACGGCTCTGCAACGGGAATTCTCCAAAATTGAATCGGCTTTCGGTACGCTGGAAAAAGGGACGCCCGACAATCCTGCCGTAACAAAGGAGAGTGTTCACCATTTCTACAAATACGTTTCGGGCAGTGTACTAACGCGTCCGGCCTGGTTTATGGATGTGAATCAGCAGGGCGAAGGGATTGTGGATGTGACCACGCACCTGGTTGATCTGGTACAGTGGGAATGTTTTCCGGAACAGGTCATTGATTATCAAAAAGATATTAAACTTACTTCCGCCCGTCGCTGGACGACGGACATGACCCGTAGCCAGTTTAAGACGATCACGAAACAAGCTGATTTCCCGGCGTACCTGAAAAATGCCATCACGCGGGATAGTGTACTCAAAATCTACAGCAACGGCGAGATCAACTACCAGCTCAAGGGTGTACACGCCAAGGTTTCGGTGACTTGGGCTTACAAGGCTCCCGAAGGCGGTGGCGATACGCATTATTCGATCATGCGGGGTACCAAGGCCAATCTGGTGATTCGACAGGGAGCCGAACAGAAGTTTGTCCCGACGCTGTACATCGAACCACGCGACACCACGGCTGCTTACGAAACGGCCCTGCAAACGGCTTTACAGACGGTACAACAAGCGTATCCCGGTACTGAGCTGAAGAAAATCTCAACGGGCTGGGAAGTGGTGATTCCTAAAAAATATCAGGAAGGCCACGAAGCCCACTTTGGACGAGTAACGGAAAACTACCTGAACTATCTCAAGGAAGGCAAATTACCTGCCTGGGAAGTTCCGAATATGATTTCTAAATACTACACGACGACGCAGGCCCTGGAACTAGCAAAAAAAGGGAAAAATAAGTAGTTGCTCTGTCAGTGGAACTTCGCTCATGGTCTGAACGAATGAGCGAAAATCAGTTGGTGAAGCTTAACCTCTACAAACCATGAACGATGAAAATCGCCGGAGTTTTCTAAAGAACTCCGTCACTACGGCGGCAGGCTTAATAGGCGTTCCCTTTCTAAGTCAGGCAGCAACCCTATCCATACCAGCCATTCACACACCAAAAGAACCTGCCCGAATTCGCTTTGGGGTCATCGGCATCAATCACGGACACATCTACGGTCAGGTCGAAGCCGTGACGCGGGGCGGGGGTGAACTCGTTTCTTTCTACGCGAAAGAACCCGATTTGGCCGCAACGTTTGCCAAGCGGTATCCCAAAGCAAAACAGGCTAGCAGTGAGAAAGAAGTTCTCGAAGATGCTTCGATTAAACTGATTCTCAGTTCCATTATTCCGGATGAGCGGGCTCCGCTGGGTATCCGCGTCATGGAGCACGGCAAAGATTATATGGTCGATAAACCAGGAATCACGAGTTTGGATCAACTGGCCGACGTTCGTCGCGTACAGAAAAAAACGGGTCGCATTTTTTCGATCATGTTTAGTGAACGCTTCGAAAATAAAGCAACCGTTAAAGCCGGAGAGCTGGTCAAAGCCGGAGCCATCGGACAGGTGATTCAGACGATTGGATTGGGACCGCACCGGATGACCCCGCAGTCCCGGCCCGACTGGTTTTTCGATCGCAAACGCTTTGGAGGTATCATCTGCGACATCGGTTCCCACCAGTGCGATCAGTTTCTGTTTTTTACCGGTTCAAAGAAAGCGGAAGTCGTTGCTTCTCAGGTTGGCAATGTGCATTATCCGCAGTATCCTAAATTCGAAGATTTCGGCGATCTGATGTTACGCGGGGATGGCGGGATGGGTTACATCCGAGTGGACTGGTTTACGCCCGATGGACTGAAAAGCTGGGGAGACGGACGACTGACCATTCTCGGTACGGAAGGATACATCGAAATCCGGAAGAACATTGACATTGCGGGCCGCGATGGTGGCAATCACCTGTTTCTGGTGAATCAGAAAGAAACCCGGTACATGGACTGTAGCCAGGAAAACCTGCCTTATGGACGCCTGTTGGTGGATGATGTACTAAACCGAACCGAAACGGCCATGCCCCAGGAACACTGCTTTTTAGCCACCGAACTGGCCCTCAAAGCCCAGCAGAAAGCTCAGATGGTAGACGTTCACAAAGCCTGACTATACAGCCGAAGCCTTCAAAATCAGGATTTTGGAGGCTTCGGTGTGGAAAGCTTCCGTCGTACTTTACTCAAAAATTCCGGCGTAAAACCTAGGTACGAAGCAATGTAATGCTGAGCTACCCGTTGCGGAATGGCCGGATAGCGATTCAGAAAATCCAGGTATTTATCGACAGCTGTGGAGGATACGGTTCGGAAAAAGCGTTCCTGTAATTGCGAAAGATTACGCTGAACCATCAGCCGGAACATTCGCTCAAAAGCCGGTACGCGGTGCAGCAACTGCTCCTTGGTTTCGGGCGTGAGAATCAGTAATTCGCAGTCTTCCAGCGTTTCAATGTACCAATGGCTGGGTTTCTGTTCGTGGAAACTAATGATATCGCTTACCCACCAGTCTTCAATCGCAAACTGTAATGTTACCTCATTGCCGTCGTGGTCAATGTGATACGTCCGAATACAACCTTTCAGCAGGTACGCTTCAAACGTACATACTTCTCCTTCCTGCAATAAAAAGTGCTTCTTAGGAACCGTCCTGTGCTGAAGCAGTGAGTTGAAATACTGAAGATCCTCTTCCGAAAAAGAAGAATATTTACGGACATTGGTATTAATACGTTCGTAGAGCAGATCGGCCATTCCTGAATACGGATTGATTTTCCCGTAAAGTAAAAAGGTGTTGGTCGTTTTTGGTTAAGGGTTCCTGGTGTAACAAGGAGCATTATCTCAACTACCAACTGAAAAACCCGGAGTAAAGCCCCGGGTTTAGAACGTAATGAAAACGGACTTTCGCTTCGCATTCAATAGATTACGGGTGCGGTGCCCCTTGCCCGTAAGGTCTTCCATTTGCAAGATTTCCCCCGCTTCAAAGATCCGTTTTTCCCCAAGCGAAGTTTCAATTTCAATCCTGCCATCGAGCAAAATGATGAACTGCCGTTGCGGAGCCGTGTGAAAATCGAAATCATAGTCGGCCGTTACCTCCCGAAATATTACGTCCCGTACGGGCAGTTTTTCCGAAAGAAAGCCAATGGGTCCGGCATCCGTGAGGGGGTACTGAACCGTTTCAAAATGCGTATCGCCCTGTTCGTCGGCGAATACCTTCGTCACCTGAAATGTTTCCATGTTATTTGGGTTGAACCAGACGATTCCAGTCGGGGTGCCGCTTCAGATAGGCCTGTACGTACGGACACAGCGGTACCAAAGCTAATCCCCGTGACTCAATGTCTTCCAGCACCCGGGTTACCAAAGCCGAGGCTACGCCCATGCCCTCCAGTTCGCTGGGCACTTCCGTGTGAATCAGGTAAATCTTACTCCCTTTTTCGAGGTAATCGATGAAAGCCCGATGCCCGTTGATCACCATTTCATAATTGTGAATGGGGACATTGTTGTGGAGCGGAATGCTGGAAAAGTCCATCGTCGTAGGTATTAGAGAATGTGTTGATTGACTAAATTGATTTCATCGGGAGAAATGGTGTGCATGCGGCCCGGATAAATACGGGAGGTAACCGAGGCATTCAAATCTTCCAGAATCGAAACGCTTTCTTCCACCCGGGAAACGGGTACGTGTGGGTCGGGATTGCCCGTGGAGATGAATACCGGCGTACCGGCAAAATCACCCTGGTAGTTATCCGTTTCCAGCGTTTCGCCAATGAGGCCTCCCGTTAGTGCGATGATGCCGCCGTAACGTTTGGCGTGGCGGGCCGTATATTCGAGCGTCAGACAGGCTCCCTGCGAAAACCCCAGAAAGTAGATGTTTTCCGTAGTAATACCCGCCTCAACCAAATCATTAACCACCTGATCGATCGAATCCAGTGCCGAATCCAGGGCGGGTTGATTTTCTTCTACCGGGGCTAGAAAACTGTACGGATACCAACTATGCCGCGTGGCTTGCGGAGCGTAAATGGCCATTCCGTCGAGGTGGAGGTGGCGACTGAGGGAAGCAATATCTTCCGCCGAACCACCCCGGCCGTGAATCATGATGATTGCTTTTTTGGCTTCCTGGATGGGCGTGCCGCTGGTGAAAACTTGTTTTTGATGCGTATACATGGCTTAGTGTAATTGAGGAAGTACTTGTTCAAGTTCAGAACGGAAAGGCTCGTATTGAGCGGGCAGTTTAAGACCCATACCCAGTTCGGCCACCGTTTCGTCGGTAGCAAAGCCGGGATTGTCAGTAGCGAGTTCGAACAATACGCCGCCCGGTTCGCGGAAATACAGCGAGTAAAAATAGTTACGGTCAATTTTCTCCGTAATCTGATGACCCGCCTCGATGATTTTCTTCCGGAATTCCATCAAAATCTCTTCATCACTCACCCGGAAGGCCACGTGATGGACCGAACCACCCGCCGTATAGCCGGATTTTTCGCCGGGAATTTCCAGCAAGTCAACAATCGCTGCGTTGGGTACAGCCGCCGTTACAAAGCGGTACCGATTCTGTTGCTGTTCGAGTAACTGGTACCCGAAGAGCTCCGTCAGAATTTTTGCCGTAGCCTGACGATTCGCCGTCGTAAGGGTGATCGCGTGAAAGCCCCGCGTGGCGTAATCCGCCGTCACCTCGGAGGTTTCCCAAGGAGCCCGCAGATCGGGCGTTTTAGCGACGGTCAGTTCCAGTTTTAAGCCATCTGGATCCAGAACCGTCAGGTACGATTCGCCAAATTTTTCAGCAATCGGACTCTGCGTAACTTGTAGTTTTTCAAAACGTTTTTGCCAGAAGTCGAGACTGCCTTCGGGTACGGAATAAGCGATCTCCGTTACCTGACCCGCTCCCCGGCGTCCACGGGGCACTTTGGTACCCCAGGGAAAAAACGTTAAAATGCTACCGGGCGTGCCCTGTTCGTCGCCGTAGTAAAAGTGATAGGTTTCCGGATCGTCGAAATTGACCGTTTTCTTTACCAGTCGTAAACCCAAAGCACGCGTATAAAAGTCGTAGTTGCGTTGAGCGTCGCCCGCAATGGCCGTGATATGATGCAAACCTTTGATTGATGCTTCCATATTCTTGTTGTTTGATGGATCAAAGGTAGAGCGGACCGTACCTCCAAAACATTGAACTAGGACAAGAAAACGCGTAACCTTAGCGGAAGCTTTGCGTGGTATCACCCATACCCATGATGACTTCATGAGTCAGGTTAATGAATAAACCATGACCCACAAGTCCTTCAATCGTTTTGAGTTCATGAGCCAGAGCGGCGGGATTATCGATCAATCCAAAATCCGTATCCACGATGTAGTTGCCCTGGTCGGTTAAAAAAGGTTTATCGCCTGACGGTCGAATTACGCCCTTACCGCCCCGCTGGTTTAACTGGTTTATCACATAATGCGAAGCGAAGGGAATCACTTCAGTGGGAAGCTTAAACTTACCCAGTTTCTCTACTTTCTTGGAAGAGTCCGTGATAATGATCTGACGACGCGTGAGCGAGGCAACGATTTTCTCGCGTAACAGGGCTCCACCCCCGCCTTTAATCAACATAAGATTTGTAGTGAATTCATCGGCTCCGTCGATGGTCAGGTCGATGGCTTCCACTTCGTTGATGTCCAGTAAGGGAATGTTTAGCGACTCCGCTAGTTCCTTCGTACGAATCGACGTCGGAACGCCCTGAATCCGTAACCCCTCCTGTACTAAACGACCAATGGCCTGCACGGCGTGTACAGCTGAGGAGCCCGTTCCTAAACCTACGATCTGATCATTCTGAATGTACTGAACGGCCTGCTGGGCGGCAAGTTGTTTTTCTCTATCTAAATTCGGAGTCATAGCATATCGGATTAGGTAAGCAAAGAAAGGCGGCGAAAGGCTATTTCCAAGCAAAAGCTTAGGAGCGAAGGTGAGCATCCATCCAAAGGGCTACACCCAGCACGAGTAGCATTACCATAGAAACCAGTACCTGCGGAGCGGTGAAGAGAAAGGGTTTTTCACCATCGTCCCAGGCAGAGGCATTGCGAAAGAGAAGAGAAGGGAAAAACGACAGATAAAAGAGTCCGGGTAAAAATGCCGCCATATAAATGGCTAGTTGCGTGTCGCGTTCGGCAAAGTTTCCGTAGAGCAGAAACAGCGAACCCAAGTTGGCCAGTGTAATGGAAAAGAGCCACAGGGCACTGTGAAACCGGGCATGGGGCAGCCAGTGCGGACTAAACAAATGCGTATACGGTTTTTTGATGGCGTCGAAATACCATCCACCCAGGGTTAAGGCAATGCCGGAAAAGGCAATTAACCCCTTTACTAAGGCCAAACTCATGCCACTAAAGGTTCGATTAAAGTGAAGCCTTAAACTTACAACGGATTCGTATAGGCTTGTACGTTTAAAAACAAAAAAGGCTGATCGCTAGGATCAGCCTTTTTATAGGGTGAAGGTTCAGCCCCCCACATACCCTTTGATAACGGTGGTCCCTTTGATAATTTCCGAAGCTGGAATGGACTGAGGCCCGTTTTCCGTTTGGCAAACTACCGTGTTGCCTTCTAACCTGAGTACTTCCATGGCCTGTCCGTCGTTGATGAGTGCGTGGCCTTCTTCGGGTTTATGAATGACCTGATCGCCAATTTGTAGTGTTTCCATACGCGTATTCATATCGGTTTAACGTACAGGTATAAAAACGTGGACCAAAGATTACTCACCAGTTTTTGGAATCCGGTACCCAGGTCGAACGGGGATTATAGTACTTCCAGAGAAGGGCGGAAATCTTTCGCGTCAGCGTCCAGGCCTCGTTACTGGCTTCCCAGCTTTGATCCTGATTATTCTTGGTGAAAATAGCACAGACGTAGGGATGCGGTCCGGCTACGTAGAATACTTCACTCCGGCTTTGGTTGACGCAGCCGTGTTTATCGGCGACAAACACGTCCGGTGGAATTTGCGACAGGGCGTATTGATCCCAGTACTGACGACCCAGGAGTCGAAGCATTTTCTCACTCATGGACGGGCTAATGATTTTTCGTTCGGAAATAGCCGTGAACAGGCGGGCCATTTCCCGGGGTGTCGTTTGTCCCCATCCGTATTGATTGCGAATGGCTTCGCGGCCCGGCGTACGACTATTGACCCGTGTTACCTGATAACCTAGACTATCCAGTAGCTGATTGATTCGCAAACCACCGCCCGCTAGTCCCTGTAACCACAAACTGGCCGTATTGTCGCTGGTACTAAGCATCAGTAAGAGCAGGCGACTGATTTCGATTTTCTCCCCCGTTTTCATCGCATTGACCAGATCGGCTTCGTCGCTGGCTTTGTAGCGGAGGGAATCCGTCAACGTTACGGATTGGTGGTAGTCAAGCTGCCCCCGCTGGATCTTATCCATAATGCCCAGTAAAATAGGAACCTTGACGATACTGGCCGTTGGAAAAACTGTATCGGCCCCAATGGCTGCTACGGCATGGGTTTTCAGGTCTTCTACGTAAATTCCCAGATCTCCGTGAAAGTCTTTTACCAGCGTCTCGAGTTGTTTTTGCAGACGGCTATCCGTTTTCTGGGCTTGGGCGAAAGTAGTAGTTAAAAAGAGAAGAAATAGGAAAAGTCTAGGCATGGAAGAATAGATTGATTACGCATTACGCCGATGAATCAGCAAAGTACCGCTATTTTTTCCACTTTATTTTACTCAATACGGCCTGTCCCACCGCCAGCCCCTGCTGTTGACCATTTTCGATGGCTTCCCGGTAATGAATACCGCCGTAGAGACGACTAATCGCCGCTTCCTGAGCCGCCTGGGTGAAGGAAGTGAAATGACGTACGGGTAACCCGTAAGGAACTTCCGTACTATCGTTAAAGGCTATCTGGGATCCAAAAACCTGGTTTAGTACCACCGCAGCGGCGGAAGAAATAACGCTGTGCCCACTGGGGTATTCGGGGAAGGGCGGCGTTTGCAAAATCGGTTTCCAGCTTTCGTTGATGTGAGCGTTGATGTACGTTTCGGGCCGAATGACATTGTAGACGTACTTATCCTGCCAGCAAGTGATGAAGCCGTCGAACATAGCGAGAGCCGTTAGTACGTAAGCCGCACTGGTATGATACAGATCCGCGTTTCGCTGACGAGCCACCTGACCGACAATGGACATCCAGTGACCATTGGGCGAAAGCTTCTTACTACCAAAATTCATGTGGCCCTGCGTATGCAAAAAAAAGGGATTACAATCCCAGTAATTGGCAATGAGTCGTTGTTCTTCGGTTAAATGCAGGCCCGATTGCAGTACTTCCTGAGCGGAACGGTAGAAAGCACTTTCGGGAGAAATGCTATACGCCGGAGGTGCCGACAATTGGTACTGCGAAGCCGAATCCAGTACCATCGGTTTAATGCGGCCCCAGTACGGTTCCACAGCGGGCAGGTACCCCGGTGGGGTAGGTAACCACGAACCTTCCTTTTTGAGCGGGGTATACCGACGAAGCGAACGCGTCTGCTTGTACTGATCCGTACTCGCCCAGGCCATAATTTGCTGAGCCATTTGCTGCCCCAGCACTTTCGAAGCTCGGATTTCCTCCGTAGTATAACCCTGTTGCTGTACTTGTTTCCAGAGTAAAGCGGCTTCCTCTTCCAGAGCCTGTTCGGAGAAAACCAGATTTCGCCCGACTACCAGTAAAGCTTCCGTCGCGGCTAGTCCGGCCTGGGCATGAGGCGTTTTCTGAACCGGATTTAGCGAAAGCTCCCGTAATTGGCCCGCCATCGACTGATAGGCTGTAGGCTTAAATTGTATCAGCGTTTCGTAGGCGGCTACGTGAGCGTACACGTAAATACGCGAAGCCACGGGGGGCGAGAAAATATCACTGACGATTACTCGCGTCAGAGCATCCTGAGCCCGATGGAACAGACCACGTTCAAAGGCTTCACGCGTATCTTTACCGAAACTTTGCTGACTACATATACTGCTCAGCAACACTAAAATTAAACGTATATTTTTCATCGTTCGTAGCCAAGAAGGGAACCGTCATTGACGGTGAAATACAAGCGTTGTTGACCCGCAGACGTCGGTACGAGTAAGCCTTGCCGTACGTCGCCGCCGAGCCATAACCCCGACTCCCGCGGGGGGACGGTCCGAAACTGACCTTTCCCATCACCCTGAAGAATAAGCCCAAAACTGGCGTCACAGGGACCGTGTTGCACCCGGTACGGCGAAAAGTTACCGGCCAAAAGAATATCCGGTTTGCCATCTTTATTCCAGTCGTTGAGTAGGAGTGTACTCACACGGGAAAACTGAGCTTCCACGGGAAAAGGAGCAAAACGAAAGGTACCGTTTTCGTTAAAAAAAATACCGGAAGACATTTCCCGGGCCTCTACCACTTTCGCCTGAGATAAAGCTGCTTTACTGAATAAATTTTCAACCGTAGCATCGGCGTACTGATGGTATCGGGTGAATTTTTTTCGCAAGGGTACCACCTGATCCAGTAACTCATCGCGGGAGGCTGCCGGGTACGATTTCCCCTGCACGTAATAGGTCCAGATCGGGTCAATGATGCCGTCACCATCAATATCCCCAGCCACGACTCGCATGGGCTGATCGGGGCGGGGCTGGAAAAGCGTGTTCCGACCCGCGTTCCCGGCTAGAATGTCCAAGTCACCGTCGCCGTCCAGGTCCGCCAGTTGTAAGGAAGCCCAGCACCCGGTACTCGCCGAGAGGCCCATCGATTCCGTTTGATTTTGTAAGGTCCCGTTTTTCTGAAGGAGTATACTGACGGGCATCCAGTCTCCGGCCAAAACCAGATCCGGTTGCTGATCGCCATTTACATCACCCCAGGCCGCTGCCTGTACCATGCCGATTTGCCGACAAGCGGGAGCTACGGCGTCCGTTACATCAGTGAAGCGAGGCGTACCTCCTTTGGGCGTGTCGTTGCGTAGCAGATAACTGGGCGAGGCGAAGGGGAAGCTCCCGGCTTTACCCCGACCGCCCACAAATACGTCAAGGTCGCCGTCGCCATCCATATCCGCTACAGCTAAGGCCATTTTGCTATCCCGCATGATGGGCAGTACCCCCGACGGGGTCCGGCTGAAATTGCCTTTTCCGTCATTAAGGTAGAGTCGATCCTGGTATTCGGGCGAGCCGGATTCGTACTCATTTCCGCCGCTAACCACATACAAATCCAGATCCGAATCCTGATCAGCATCAAAAAACAGAGCAGTGACGTCTTCGCTGGCGGCATCGGCTCGCCAGGGTTGGGAAGCAGACCGTACGAAACTGCCATTGGCTTGTTGTAACCAGAGTTCTCCGCTTTGATCCACGGCTCCGCCCAGAAAAAGATCCTCAAGTCCATCGCCGTTGACATCCCCTTTGGTCATCGCCGGACCCAGCCGCGAAAGTTGGTAGGGAATGAGTACTTCAACTTTAAAATCGACAAAGTCATTTTCGCGGTGCTTGTAGGGGAGCAGCGAAGCCGTACGAAGCGGACGAAACCAGGGTTGAGCCGGGGGCTGCGGTTGAGGTAATACTTTCTCCGTATCCTTTTCGTCAATCACTAGGAGCTGATCGGCTTTCGGATGACGAAGGGTACTGGTTTTTCCATTGGGCCAGTACACGGTCAGTCGGGGTATCTGACTTTCGTCACCCAGACCAAAATGAAGAGTCGTTTCAACGGAAGCCTGGTAGCCCCGAACGGGCGAAACCATCTGTAACTGCCTGCCGGCCTTGGTTTCCAGAATGACCTTCGCTCCCAGAGCTTGCGTATTGCCGGATTCGCCTTTCAGGCGTACGCGGAGGTAGTGCTTTGACTGCGTGTTACTCTGGTTTTGGTACAGAGAAACCGGTTCGTTTTGATGACAAATGACCAAGTCCAGGTCACCATCGCCGTCGAAATCGGCGTAAGCACTGGCACCCGATACGGCGGGCGTGGTCAGGCCCCAAGCCTGGGATTGATCGGTAAACGTTAAATCATGGTTATTTCGAAAAACGTAGTTAATGAGTCGATTGGAG